>JAFZWW010000080.1 GCA_017617005.1 Lachnospiraceae bacterium | reverse complement strand
TAGTCGCCCATGATATCCTGATCCCAGTCTTCATCGGGAAGTCTGTCGAACATGATACCGCTTCTCTTGATCATGCGGGCAAGCTCTCTTGTGGTGATAACGGCATCAACATCCCAGTAGCCGTTAACCTTCATCTGCTCTCTCTGTCTTTCGTACTTCTTTGCCGTGCAGGGCATTACGGATACAACGAAGATATCCTCGGGCTTTATGCCGTTCTGCTCCGCCCAGTATGACTTGATGATGGCACCCTGCATCTGGTGAGGTGACTTGCAGGATGAAAGATGGGGAAGAAGGTCTGCGTAATTGTACTCCGCATAGTTTACCCATCCGGGTGAACATGATGTGATCATCGGAAGAGTTCCGCCGTTCTTGATCCTTCCGAGGAGCTCGGTTCCTTCCTCCATGATGGTGAGGTCTGCACCGAAGTTTACATCATAGACTCTCTTGAATCCGAGTCTTCTCATTGCGGCGATCATCTTGCCGGTAACGGGAGTTCCGATCTTGTAACCGAATTCTTCTCCGAGTGTTGCCCTGACTGCGGGAGCAGCCTGTGCGATGACAACCTTGCCTGCGGCGAAAGCTTCATCAATCTTGTCAATCTCGGAATGCTCCATAAGAGCGCCGGTGGGACATACGTTTACGCACTGTCCGCACTGTATGCAGGGAGATTCTGCAAAAGATCTGTCCTGTGCGGGTGAAACGAATACATTGAAGCCTCTGTTCTCGTATCCGAGAATTCCGAGTCCGTGTGCATTCTTGCATCTTTCGATACATCTTCCGCAAAGGATACATTTTGAAGTATCTCTTACAAGTCCGGGTGCGATTTCATCGATATGAGTCTCACTGTGAACTCCGCCGAACACATTCTCTCTTGCTCCGGTGATGTTAGCCACATGAAGGAGCTCGCACTTTCCGTTCTTGTCGCACTGCTGGCAGTTCTGGTTGTGGTTAGAAAGAAGAAGTTCAACGCTGTGTCTTCTTGCTGCGGTTGCGGTGGGTGATGAGATGGTGATCTCCATTCCCTCGGCAACGGGATAAACACAGCTTGCTACGAGTCCTCTTGCACCGGTTGCCTCAACGAGACATACACGGCAGGATCCCTGATTACACTCTCCGTGGTTGTATGCACAGAGTGAAGGGATATCATATCCGCACTTTTTGGCGGCTTCAAGTATTGTAAGGCCCTCTTCTACCTGATAGGGGAGACCTTCTATTTTAATATTGATAAGTGCCACTTTCGGTTTCCTCCTATTCCTTATCGATCGCCTTGAATTTACAGTTGCTCATGCACAGGCCGCACTTAACGCACTTTTCGGGATCGATCTTGAACGAAGCAAGCTTGTGTCCCTCCGGAATGTAATCGGTCCTTTCAATACAACCCGCAGGGCAGTTCCTTGCACACATTCCGCATCCGATACATTTATCCGGATCGATCTGATACTGCATAAGGCTCTTGCAGACATGAGCGGGACATTTCTTGTCAACGATGTGAGCAATGTACTCGTCCCTGAAATGCTTGAGGGTTGAGTTTACGGGGTTAGCTGCAGTCTGACCCAGTGCGCAGAGTGAATTCTTCTGTATGGTGGTGCTGAGTTCTTCAAGAACATCGAGATCTTCCATGGTGCCCTTGCCTTCGGTGATCTTGGTGAGGATCTCGAGGATTCTCTTTGTTCCGATACGGCAGGGTGAACACTTACCGCACGACTCGTCGCAGATGAATTCCATGTAGAACTTCGCAACGTCGACCATACAGTTGTCTTCGTCCATTACGATCGCACCGCCGGATCCCATCATCGATCCCTTCTTTACGAGGTTATCGAAATCAATGGGCTCATCAAGATATTTTCCTGTAAGACATCCGCCTGAAGGTCCGCCGGTCTGGATCGCCTTGAACTTCTTTCCTCCCGGAATTCCCCCGCCGATATCATAAACAAGTTCCCTGAGGGTCGTTCCCATGGGCACCTCAACGAGACCTACATTATTTACTTTTCCGCCGAGAGCGAATACCTTGGTTCCCTTGGAGCCTTCGGTTCCGACCTTTGCAAATTCTGCAGCTCCTTCTCTCATAATGAAAGGAACGCATGCGAGAGTCTCGACATTGTTAACTATAGTGGGCTTCTGCCACAATCCCTTTACCGCAGGGAAAGGGGGTCTGGGTCTGGGCATTCCGCGCTTTCCTTCGATGGAATTGAGAAGTGCCGTCTCTTCTCCGCAAACGAATGCGCCTGCGCCAAGTCTTATATGGCAGTCGAAGTTGAATCCGGTTCCGAGGATGTTCTCTCCGAGAAGTCCGATCTCACGTGCCTGCTTTATCGCGATCTTAAGTCTGTTTACCGCGATGGGATATTCCGCGCGTACATAGAAGTATCCGTTTGATGCACCGATCGCATATCCCGCGATCATCATTCCCTCGATTACCGCAAGAGGATTTCCTTCGAGGATGGAACGATCCATGAATGCACCGGGATCTCCCTCATCGCCGTTACATACGACATATTTCTCGTCACTTTCGGAAGCCTGGGCAAAGGACCACTTGCGTCCTGCAGGGAATCCGCCGCCGCCTCTTCCGCGAAGCCCGGATTCAAGGATCACCTGTACAACTTCCTGAGGAGTCATTGAAAGAGCCTTCTTAAGTCCCTGGAACGCGCCCATTCCGAGGGCTTCTTCTATCTCTTCGGGATTGATGACACCGCATCCGTGAAGTGCTACGCGGCGCTGCTTCTTATAGAAATTAATGTCTTCCTGACTTGAAACCTTGTCTCCGGTAACGGGTTCCACATAAAGAAGACGATCTACTATTTTATTGTTAATGATATCCTGCTCAACAATCTCCTCGACATCGTCTTCACTGACCATGCGGTAGAGAGTGTTTTCGGGATAGATCTTGACGAAAGGTCCCTGTGAACAGAAACCGAAGCATCCGACAAGATTGACTGTAACTTTATCTGAGAGACCTTTTTCTTCGAGAACGGTCTTGAACTTCTCCATGATCTCTTTTGAATTGCTCGAAAGACATCCGGTACCGCCGCAAAGAACGATGTGTCTCTTTTCATCTGCACCCGTGAGTTTGGAATCGACGCATCCGGTACAGCTTGCTATCTTCTGTTCAAGTTCTTCGACTGTATTGATCCTGTTCACGCCGATGCCTCCTTTCTGTAGGATTCGATGATACCTTCTACCTGGCCGGGCTCAACCTTGGGGTAAACCTTGCCGTTGATGCTTACCGCAGGTGCGATTCCGCAGGCTCCGATACATCTGAGTGCATCAAGAGTGAAAAGACCGTCTTCGGTGGTCTCGCCCGCACGAATGCCGAGAAGCTCCGAAAATCTGTCGATGACATTCTGGGCTCCCTTGACATAGCATGCCGTTCCGAGGCAGCAGCCTATAACGTATTTTCCCTTGGGGGTAAGTGAAAAGAAAGAATAGAAAGTAACCACGCCGTAGATCTCAGCGACCGAGATACCGGTCTTGGCGGAAACTATCTCCTGAACCTCCAGCGGTATATATCCGTACTCATTCTGGATATCGCTCAGGATCATCATAAGTGGGGTTTTTTCGTCGCAGTACCTGTCGCAGATCTCTTCGATCTGCTTCACGGCTGCTTCCTGTAATCCGGCCATAAAATCCTCCTAAAAGACATATTTAAGACATATTTGAACTGTCACTCACAAAGCCTAATTTTATCACAATTTAGCCTGCAGAAAAAGGAAAAAGAGCCCGAAATCCTGTTATTTCAGACTCTTTTTTATAACTTTACAGATTATCCATGTATACAATTATTATCCGCCCGATACATCATCAGTTTCTGTCGACACCGGTTCCGGATCATCGGGGGATGACATGCAGTAATCGACCGTGTCACCGGGATCGTATGATGTATAGTCAGAATATACTTCTTCCTCGTCAACAATTACAAGAATGCCGTTGATATACGCCCTCATATTGCTTCGTATGGATGGTCCGGCATTAAACAGAATAATATCAAGATCTTCATCGGAGCTGTCTGCGGTTATCACACCTGCTTCGTATGATTTTTCGATAGTTTCGGGATAACCGGGCGTATTGGTAACATCTTCATAACCAAAAAATTCCACATTGAATTGAAATATGTAATCACCGATATGATACTGCTGTTCCTCGCGGGCTATTTCCCTCAGATCTGACAGGAAATCATTGATATTTTCTATATCCTCATCTTCGAGAGGATGGTGTGCAAATATCGAAATTGTTTCATAAGCGGGAATATCATATGTATCGATCTCGCCTATCTCAAAACCATGCTCGGCGATAAGTTCTTCGATCCTGTCTACATATAGATTATAGACAAGCGCTTCATAATGATTCCAGTAAACATAACCACCCAGATATGAACCGAACATCGGATCCCTTGCAGGTTCTACATCTACCTCAAATTCCAGATCACGGACGCACGATCTGAAGAGATAGGTATCATCATCTATCTGTTCGACAAGTTCTATCTCTTCGGGGATCTCTTCCCTAACACCGGCCACTATATCAACTTCTTCCTGAGGTGGCGGCGGGCTGATATTACACGAACTTGTATTGCCCCCGACAAGACAGAGAGCCAGGATTGTTGTTGCAATTCTTCCTTTCATTTATTGGTCTCCTATTCACGAAGGGCAAGTTCAACCAGTTTCTTCAGATGAATCTCCACCGAGTCCAAGCAGTCAACGGGGCAGTTTTCCTTATTCAGGAGCAGCGGCAGCTCCGTACATCCGAGTATGACCGCTTCTATGCCGTCCTCCGCCTGCATTCTGCGTATAATATCCGTGAATTCTTTAAGCGTACTCTCTTTTACGATGCCCAGCTCAAGTTCTTCAAATATTCTCTTAGCGATCAGTTCTCGTTCTTCTTTTTGAGGAATTATAACATCAATGCCGGCTTCCGTAAGATCTTTTTTCATATAATCCCGTTCCATTGTGAAAATGGTCCCGAGAAGGCCTACTTTCTTATATCCCTTCGAGACGGCCTCATCACTTACGGCCTTGGGGATGCTTATAAGGGGTGTGCCGGTTTTTGAGACAATCTCGTCATACACGATGTGCATGGTTCCCGCAGTGAGCGAGATTATATCGGCTCCGCCGGCTTTCAGACACTCCACCTTTTCAGACAGGTAATCCGTAAGTTCCGTATATTTCTCCTCAGATACAAGGTTCCAAGCCTTGCGGAAGTTTACGCTTTCTATCGCAACATCGGGCATGGCTGTACCGTTTGTGAGTTCATCAACCCTTCTGTTTAATTCCCTGTAATACATCAATGTGGATTCGGGGCCCGTTCCGCCCACCAGACCGATCTTTTTCATTTCCGTCTCCCATGTAGTTTTTTCTATATCATCATAAACGGATATCACTCTCCGCGGAGATATGATACCACAGGCTGTATGTACTTCACATCCGATATGTCATAACCCTTCGATATCATCTCTGCCATTGTCTTCGACTTTTCATCCGTCTTCTTTTTCAGCGAACCGATAAACATCTTCATGGCAAGCTTGGAAGCGGTGTTCATCTTGTCATAGTTAAATCCGCCCTGGCAGTAGAATGCTTTTATGTATGAGCTCTGTTCTTCGCTCAGAATGCTCTTCATCATTGCTTCGCATTCGGGAGCATTGTTAGGGCTTCCGCCTACACAAATGATCGCAAGTTTCTTATCCTTCCAGCCTGCAGCCCTATTCAGGAACCAGTTCGACTTTACAATTTTACTTGCCATCGCCCATCCGGCATAAACGATCGCTTCATAATCCGAATAAAAGGAATCGTCCTTCTTCTGAACTTCCTTCAGGTCATACATATC
>JAFZWW010000012.1 GCA_017617005.1 Lachnospiraceae bacterium | reverse complement strand
GATCTACGAATAATTGATTTAAGAGGAATATGGAAAAATGGCAAAGGTAGTAAAATTCGGCGGCAGCTCACTTGCATCTGCCGAGCAGTTCAAAAAAGTAGGAGACATCATCAAGGCAGATCCCGAGAGAAGATATGTTGTACCTTCAGCTCCCGGAAAAAGATCTCCCAGGGATACCAAGGTTACGGATATGCTCTACAATCTGTACGACAGCGTATCCGATGACAGAAGCTTCTCCGAAGTGATGAAGAATATCCGTGCAAGATATGACGAGATCATCAAGGGACTCGGAATAAAGCTCGATCTTTCCGATGAGTTCAAATTCATAGAGAAGAATCTCAAGGGCGGTGCAGACAAGGATTATGCGGCATCAAGAGGTGAGTATCTCAACGGACGCATCATGGCTGCATATCTCGGATACGAATTCATCGATCCCGCCGACTATATCATCTTTGACAAGAAGACCGACAATTACGAAGCAGAAAAAACTTACAAGAATCTCGGCAAGAAGCTTGCCAAGATCGAAAGAGCCGTCATTCCCGGATTCTACGGAGCATATGCCGACGGCACGGTCAAGACATTCTCAAGAGGCGGTTCCGATATCACCGGTTCCATCGTTGCACGTGCGATCCATGCCGATGTTTATGAGAACTGGACCGATGTATCGGGATTCATGATCGCAGATCCCAGGATCATCAAGAACCCCGCCAAGATAGAGACCATTACCTACAGGGAACTCAGAGAGCTCGCATACATGGGAGCGGGAGTTCTGCACGAGGATGCTATCTTCCCCGTAAGACAGGAAGGCATCCCCATCAACATCAGAAATACCAACGATCCAAAGGATGACGGAACATGGATCGTAGGCACCACATCCAAGAAATCAAAATATGTCATCACAGGTATCGCGGGCAAGAAGGGATTCTGTGCCGTAAATGTCGATAAGGACATGATGAACTCCGAGATCGGATTCGGAAGAAGGGTTCTCCAGGCATTTGAAGAGAACAATATCTCCTTTGAGCATCTTCCTTCGGGCATCGATACCATGACCGTATTTGTACACCAGGATGAGTTCAGGGATAAGGAACAGAGCGTTGTTTCATCGATCCGCAGAATGACCGATCCCGACACCATTGATATCGAATCCGATCTTGCACTCATCGCAGTCGTGGGAAGAGGCATGAAGTCGACAAGAGGTACCGCGGGAAGGATCTTCTCCGCACTTGCCCATGCACATGTCAACGTCAAGATGATCGACCAGGGATCTTCCGAGATCAACATCATCATCGGTGTTGCCAATTCCGATTTCGAGACCGCGATCAGGGCGATCTATGATATTTTCGTCGAAACAAAACTTTGATCATTTCCTGTTTTCATGTTTTTAAGGAGCCGGAAAGTTGAGCAGACACAAAAAGAAAAATAAGAAAGTAAATCAGGATACCGCCACTCTGAATACTTCCGAGATTGCAGAAGAGCAGGAAGCACTCGAGGCCGAAGAGGATGTGGAAGAGACTTCTGAGGAGACTGTAGCCGAAGAGCCTGCGGAAGAAGCAGCGAATGCGGAGGCTGAGGAAACTGTAGAGGCTGAGGCGACTGAGAGTGGAGAAGCGGCCGGAACGGAAGCGGATGCTGCGGAGACCGGAGAAGCTGCAGAGGTTGAAGAAGTGACTGAGGCTGTCGAAGAAGCCGCATCCGAAAGCTCTCCGGAGGAATCATCCGATGAAGCGGATGAAGAAGCAGATGATGCATCCGAAAAGACGGCATCCGGCGAAGAAAAAAAAGACTCCTCCGAAAAGTCCAGAGTCAGCAGGAATGCTCTGAGGGAACAGACGGAGAACGAGAGGATAAGGCGTGAAGCAAGACACAGAAAGAGGATACGCCAGCAGGTAACCGCGTACATCATCCTCTTCCTTATCATCGCAGTTATCGGTCTCGGACTGTTTTTCGGTATCAGATATTTTGTGAACAGATCCAGGGCCATCAAAGAAGCCGAAGCAGCCGCAGAACTTGCGCTTCAGCAGCAGCTCGAGGAAGAAGCCAATGCACAGGCCGAGCCCGTGGAAGTGCCCGAGATACACACAGTTGATGAGCTTGGAGATACGCCTTTGCAGCTGCTCGATGCCGAGATAGAAGCTGAGATCTCGCAGATGACTCTTGAAGAAAAGGTTCAGAGTCTTATGTTCATAACTCCGGAATCCATCACAGGCGTTGACAAGGTTGTCATAGCCGGAGACGGAACCGCCGCCGCACTTAGTGATTTCAATCCCGGCGGAATAGTTTATTCATCAAGGAACGTAACCGGAACCGACCAGTTCGCCACAATGATCTCCAATACCGTGAACATGGTAAACCGCCCCGTATTTTTCGCAACGAGCGAGACAGGACTTAATGAATCGGGACTTGTCGGAACAGGTGCCATAGAAGGCTCTGTTACCCCCGCACAGGCTGCCGAGGGCGGCGATGTCGAAGCTGTTGTGGCCAACGGTATCGCGATAGGTACCGGACTTTCCTCCATAGGCATAGGAGTCAATTTTGCTCCCGTTGCGGATCTGTCCGTAACCGCCGGAGGAATCGGAGAAAATGCAACATTCGGAAGCGATGCTTCGGTTGTAACTCCCTATGTCACAGCTATGGCCGACGGCCTTTCACAGGGCGGAGTAGTTGCGGCATATAAGTATTTCCCTTCGCTTGCGGCATCAACGCAGGATCCGCTTCACGGAAGGGCACTCAGCGACAGAACCCTTGAAGAATTCCGTGCGAATGAATTCCAGGTATGGCTTTCCGCCATAAATGCGGGCGCACAGATGATACAGATGAGTAATGTCATCTATCCTTCGATCGACAATGATTCGCTTCCTTCGACGCTCTCGGAGAAGACCGTTACCGGAGTGCTCAGGGATGAGCTCAAATACGACGGAGTCATCGTCAGCGGTCCCTTAAGCGATGCGGCCATAACCGAGTACTATACCCCTGCAGAAAGCGCCGTAATGGCCCTTAAAGCGGGATGCGACATGATCTATTCATCTCCCCAGCCCAGAGCTGCCGTAGAGGGAATCATCGAGGGTGTCTCCAACGGTGTGATATCCGAGGACAGGATCGACGATGCACTCATCAGGATCTACCGCATCAGATATGCGGCAAGACTTGAAGAACTCAGGGCACAGTACGAAGCCGATGCAATGAATCTCGGCGTGGATCTTACGGGTGTAGCATACTGATAAAGAAAATTACCCCGGGTAATTCCGGGGTAAATAATTTAAGGGGTTTTTCGGGGAAAAAAAAACTTCCCTGATCATCAGGGAAGTTCCAGAGCGACAGACGGGGCTCGAACCCGCGGTCTCCACCTTGGCAAGGTGGCGCTTTACCAACTAAGCTACTGTCGCATCAGTCTGCTTTCGCACGACAAAAGTTAATATACTAAAAAGCAGACTCTTTGTCAACAAATTTTT
>JAFZWW010000079.1 GCA_017617005.1 Lachnospiraceae bacterium | reverse complement strand
CTTCGTCGTCTGCGTTAGAAACGGCCGCCTGGCCTGAACGAAGTGAATGGCCTGCGGCATGAGCTAAACCGTTCGTCGAATCAGTTTCGCGTTAGACGACGAAAAAGCGAGAAGACTCATACATAGCGGCAGGACCCGCGGAGTAACAAAAAAGTCAGGAGAAGTTATCTTCTGACTTTTTTTGTTGCCCGTATTTATGGGCTGTTTATTGTAAAAATACGGTGATTTAGGTATAATATTTCAGATTATGGGCATTTTTTGCCCGGATTGGAAATATCATGGCTGCAGCCGGAATTTTTGAAGGAAAAAGAATACTTATCTGGGGCTACGGGAGAGAAGGAAAGTCCACCGAAAAGTGGCTGTCCGGACATACCTCTCCGAAGTCCGTTACCATATTTGAAGGAAAACCCGAAGAGATGCTCGCAGGTGCGGGCGAAGATGCTGATATCATAATAAAGAGCCCCGGGATCGTCTGGCCTCCCAAGGGTGCTGACGTAAAGGCGTGCGAAGAGATAAGTGCCAAGATCACTTCACAGACGGAAATATTCCTGCACGAATACCGTATGAAAACGATCGGTGTCACGGGCACAAAGGGAAAGTCCACAACGGTTTCGATGCTTGCACACGTACTAGGTGAACTGTCAGGGAAAAAGGTTATCCTAGCCGGAAACATCGGTCTTCCCTGTCTCGATTATTTCGATGATGCTGCAGGCGATTCGATCGTTGTGCTCGAACTTTCCTGCCATCAGTTAAAGGATGCAAAGACCGCGCCCCATATATCGGTTTTCCTTGACCTGTACGAAGAGCATCTTGATTATTACGGGACGATGGATGCGTATTTTGGAGCCAAGAGTCATATCGTCACCCGTCAGATCGCAGGTGACAGGGCTTATATTGGTGAAAATGTACCCGCGATTGATTCCGCATCGGAACAGATAAGGGTTATTCCCGGAGAGAAGGATCTTGAAGGAATAGAGCTTTCTCTTTTCGGAGACCACAACAAGATCAACGCATATTTTGTAAAGAAGATCTGCTGCGATGAATTCGGTCTTTCCGAAGATGCGGTCATAAACAGTCTTAGGAATTTTGAAGCACTTCCGCACAGGATGAAGAAGCTAGGAACATTTGCGGGCAGGAACTGGTACGACGATTCGATCTCCACGATCCCCGAGGCTGCGATAAGCGCTGCGGAGAGCATTCCCGATGCACAGGTAATACTTGTCGGCGGAATGGACAGGGGGATCTCATATTCGGTGCTCGAGGATTATATGAAGGAGCATCCCGAATATAAATTCATCTGTATGTATGCAACGGGGGAAAGGATCGTAAAGGAACTTGGCGAAAACCTTCCCAATGTTTGCTATGAGGCAGACCTCGAAGCTGCCGTGAATAAAGCGTATGAGATAACGGATCCGGGAAGGGGCTGCGTACTTTCACCCGCAGCGGCTTCGTACGGATATTTCAAGAATTTCGAAGAGCGCGGACAGGTCTTCGAAGAACTGGTAAGGGGTCATGGATCAGCTCAATCTGTTTGAATACATGTCTGACAAAACAAAAGAATCCGAAAGCCCTCTTGCCGCAAGGATGAGGCCCAGAACCCCGGAAGAGGTTGTTGGACAGGAAGAGATAATCGCTCCCGGAAAGCTCCTTTACCGTGCGATCAAGGCCGACAAGATAAGCTCCCTGATCCTGTACGGACCGCCCGGAACGGGAAAGACGACCATCGCCAAGGTGATTGCCGGAGCGACGAAATCGCGTTTCATTTCGATCAATGCGACGACGGCGGGCAAGAAGGATATGGAGGATGCGGTTAACGAAGCAAAGAGCATCCTTGCGATGAACTCGCAGAAGACCATTCTTTTTATAGACGAGATACACCGTTTCAATAAGGGACAGCAGGACTTCCTTTTACCCTTCGTTGAAGACGGAACGGTAACGCTGATAGGCGCAACTACCGAGAATCCTTACTTTGAGGTTAACGGCGCTCTGATAAGCCGTTCGATGATATTTGAGCTGAAGCCGCTCAGCATGGACAATATCCGCTCGCTCCTTAAGATCGCGGTAACCGATCACGAAAGGGGAATGGCAGGATACAATCCCTACATAGATGACGAAGCGGTTGATTTCATTGCGGACGTTGCGGGCGGTGATGCAAGACATGCACTTAATGCACTGGAGCTTGCAATCCTTACGACCGAGCCCGATGAAGCACCGATAGGTGATGAAAAAGAAAACGTAACCGGACCTGCGGATAAGGCAAAGCCCGGAATACATATAACCCTGGATGTCGCACAGGAATGCATCCAGAGGAAAGCTGTAAGATATGACAAAACCGGAGATAATCACTACGATACTATCTCCGCATTCATAAAGAGCATGAGAGGGTCCGATCCCGATGCAGCGGTCTATTACCTGGCAAGAATGCTCGATGCCGGTGAGGAGGTTAGCTTCATCGCAAGACGTATCGTGATATGCGCGGCGGAGGATGTCGGCATGGCGGATCCCAATGCACTGGTCGTTGCAAATGCGGCATTCGAAGCGGTCATCAAGGTCGGAATGCCGGAAGCAAGGATAATTCTTTCCGAAGCTGCGATATATGTCGCAACGGCACCCAAATCAAATTCCGCGATATGTGCGGTTGATGCGGCACTTGAAGAGATAAGGGAAACAGGTTCGCTTCCAATCCCGCCGCATCTTCAGGATGCACATTACAAGGGGGCCGCAAAGCTCGGGCATGGGTTAGGATATCAGTATGCACACGATTTCCCGAACCATTATGTAAAACAGCAGTATCTCCCCTATGAGCTGGACGGAAGAGAATTCTTTAACCCGGACGGACAGGGATATGAAAACAAGATAAAAGAACATTTTAAAAAGATAAAAGGTAAGGAGAATTAAAAATGGGCGTTAATGAAGAAGCACTCAGGGCACACGAGGAGTGGAACGGAAAGCTTTCCACCGAGGCTAAGTCAAAGGTAGATTCGAGGGAGGCACTTGCGATCGCATACACTCCCGGCGTAGCTGAGCCTTGTAAAGAGATAGCAAAGGACAAGGATCTCGCATATAAATATACCTGGAAGGCAAATACCATCGCAGTCGTATCCGACGGTTCCGCTGTTCTCGGACTCGGAAATATCGGACCCGAAGCGGCAATGCCCGTTATGGAAGGAAAGGCAGTTCTTTTCAAGGAGTTCGGAGGAGTAAATGCCGTTCCCATCTGCCTTGATACCCAGGACACCGAAGAGATCATCAAGGCCGTAAAGTACATCGCTCCCGGATTCGGTGGCATCAATCTTGAGGATATCTCGGCACCCAGATGCTTTGAGATAGAGGAAAGACTCAAGGCGGAGCTTAACATTCCCGTATTCCATGATGACCAGCACGGAACAGCCATCGTTGTTCTTGCGGCATCCATCAACGCTCTTAAGGTAACAGGTAAAAAGAAAGAGGATTGCAAGATCGTAGTTAACGGCGCAGGTGCAGCAGGCGTAGCAATCTCCAAACTCCTCCTTAAGTACGGATTCGGTTCCGTTACCCTCTGCGATTCAAGGGGAATCGTTTCCGCAGACAGGACCGACCTTAACGATACCAAGAAGGAAATGCTTAAGATCACCAATCCCGAGAACAGATCCGGAAAGCTTGCGGATGCCGTTGTCGGAACCGATATCTTCGTAGGCGTATCCGCTCCCGGAGTTCTTACCGGTGAGATGATCAAGACCATGAATGCAGATCCCATTATCTTTGCCATGGCAAATCCCGTTCCCGAGATCATGCCCGATGAAGCAAAGGCAGCAGGCGCAAGGATCGTCGGAACCGGAAGAAGTGACTTCCCCAACCAGATCAACAACGTTGTTGCTTTCCCCGGAATCTTCCGCGGAGCACTCGAGGCAAGAGCACCCCAGATCACCGAGGAGATGAAGCTTGCAGCAGCTGAAGCCATCGCAGCGGCCGTTCCCGCAGACAAGCTCTGTGAGGACAACATCATGCCCGAAGCATTCGATCCCCATGTACGTGATGCCGTATCCGAAGCTGTTAAGAGGCTCGTAAAATAATGGATGCCGAAAAGCTCACACAGGTAAAACTTATCATCCTGTATATGCTGAACAGAGTCGATTTCCTCATGACCGCTTCCCAGATATCGGATTTTGTTCTGGGCAAGGATTATGCGGATTACTATGTTCTTACGCAGGCTCAGGGTGAACTTATAGAGAACGGTCTTATCTCCCAGGCACCTCATTCCCATAATTCGACAGAACTGTCGATAACGAGTGAGGGAAGGGATACGATCAATTATTTTGCGTCGCGTCTTCCCGATTTCATCAAGAACGACATCGAGAATTATTTTGCCGACAAGGCATTCGAACTTAGGAATGAGCTGGCGGTGCAGAGCAATTACGGACTGAATTTCTCAACAGGTGAATATGAGACGAGACTCATCATCAAGGACCGTGACGTAACGACCCTTGATATGACTCTTTCCGTTCCCACCGAAGAGATCGCCGAGCATATAGTCGATGTGTGGAAGGAAAAAGCATCCGGAGTTTTTCAGTATATTACCAACGAACTGTTTTAAATTTTTTCTTTTGCAAAGGATCATTAAATGAGAATCGGAACAGGATATGATGTTCATAAATTCTGTGAAGACAGACCACTCATCATCGGCGGCGTGACCATTCCTTACGAAAAAGGACTGCTCGGTCACTCCGATGCCGATGTTCTTACACATGCGATAATGGATGCTCTTTTAGGAGCTGCGGCACTCGGCGATATCGGAAAGCATTTCCCCGATACCGATCCGGAGTATAAAGGAGCGGATTCGATAAAGCTTCTTGAGAAGGTCGGAGAGCTTCTTTTGAACGAAGGCTTTGTGATCGAGAATATCGATTCGACCATAATCGCACAGGCTCCCAGGATGAGACCCCATATCGATGAGATGAGGGCAAATATCGCTTCCGCACTCGGACTTGATGTTAGCCGCGTAAACGTAAAGGCAACGACAGAAGAGGGACTTGGATTTACGGGAGCGATGCAGGGAATCTCTTCCCAGGCAATAGCGCTTTTGAACAGCGTATACGATCAGAGTGATATAGGCCCCGCTTCCTGCGGCGGCTGCGCACGATGTCCGGGCTCAAATTGAGTAGCTTGAACAATCATCATTTTGATCCGGAGGAAACAAAAATGCAGTTATATAACACAAAAAGCAGACAGATAGAAGAATTCAAACCCCGTGAGGAAGGCAAGGTATCGATGTATACCTGCGGACCTACCGTATATCATTTCGCTCATATCGGAAACCTCAGAACATATATCTGTGAGGATATGCTGGTCAAGACACTTGACTATGCGGGATATGACGTAAAACGTGTAATGAACATTACCGATGTCGGCCATCTTTCAAGCGATGCGGATACCGGCGAGGATAAGATGCTCAAGGGTGCAAAGCGCGAGCATAAGACCGTGCTGGAGATCGCGGATTATTACACCAAGGCATTCTTTGACGATTTTGCAAAGCTGAACATCAAGATGCCTGACGTGGTCGAACCTGCTACCCATTGCATTCCCGAGTTCATCCATATGATCGAAGTTCTTCTCGAGAAGGGCTATGCATATCAGGCAGGTGAGAATATCTATTTCGACACCTCCAAGCTTGAAAAGTATTACACACTGTCCAACCACAATGAAGACGACCTTCGTGTGGGTGTGCGCGACGATGTCGACGAGGACAGCAACAAGAGAAACAAAACAGACTTCGTTCTGTGGTTCACAAAATCGAAATTCGACGATCAGGAGCTTAAGTGGGAGAGCCCCTGGGGACGCGGTTATCCCGGATGGCATATCGAGTGCTCATGCATCGGTATAAAGCATCTCGGCGAATATATGGACATCCACTGCGGCGGCGTGGACAACATCTTCCCCCATCACACCAATGAGATCGCACAGAGCGAAGCATATCTCGGACATCAGTGGTGCAACTACTGGTTCCATGTTCATCACCTTGTCGAGAAGGACAAAGGAAAGATGAGCAAGTCCAGCGGAGAGTTCCTTACCGTATCTCTGCTCCAGGAGAAGGGATATGATCCTCTTGCGTACAGATTCTTCTGCCTGCAGTCACATTACCGTAAGCCTCTTGAGTTTTCATACGAGGTTCTCGACCAGATGAGTGCGGCATATCAGAAGCTCTTAAAGCGTGTGGGAGAACTGAAGGAAGACGGCGAGGTTGATGAGAAGGCGTTTGCGGAGTACCGTGAGAAGTTCCTGAATGCCCTTACCGATGATATCAACACATCCATGGCGATCACCGTTCTATACGATGTTCTCAAGGCCGACATGAATGATTCTACCAAGCGTGCGCTAGTCGCAGACTTTGATAAAGCACTTTCACTGGATCTTCTCGAAGGCTCGAAGAAGCAGAGTGAGGACAATGCGGTTGATTCCGAACTTGAAGCGTGGATACTTGAGCAGATCGATGCAAGAAAGGCTGCCAAGAAGAACAAGGATTTCGCACTTGCCGATCAGATCCGTGACGAGCTGCTCGCAAAGGGAATCGTTCTGGAGGATACCAGAGAGGGCACGAAGTGGAAGAAGGTTTAAAATATTCGCCGCTGTCGCTTTCTTTTCTGGGTGATGCATATATGAGTCTTATCATAAGACGTATGCTCCTCGAAAAAGGTGACATGGCTGTCGGAAAATTCCACAAAGCGAGTGTGAAGTATGTCAGCGCCGATTCACAGGCACTTATATACGATCTCCTTATGGAGAAGGACATTCTTTCCGATGAGGAGAAGGATGTCATGCACCGCGGCAAGAATCATGCACATCCTTCGGGAAGGGGCGCAAATTTTGCAAGCTACAGCAAGGCAACGGGTCTTGAGTCGCTCATAGGTTACCTGTATATTTCGGGAAAGACCGACCGTGCCGACGAACTGATAACGATCGGAGCAGACTATGTCTCAGGAACAGAAAAACAGTAAAGTGAATGAAAATGCAATAGAAGGTCGTAATCCGGTCATCGAAGCCATCCGCGCAGGCAAGGAGATAGACAGACTCTATGTTCTTGACGGATGCAAGGACGGTGCGATACTCACGATAAAGCGTGAAGCGGCCAAGAAGGATATCGCGATCAAGTATGCCGACAAGGACAGACTCGATCATATGTCATCCACCGGACATCACCAGGGGGTCATTGCGATATGTGCCGCATACGAATACAGTGAAGTGTCGGATATCTTAAAGAATGCCGAGGATAAGGGTGAGGATCCTTTTGTGATCGTACTCGACGGAATAGAGGATCCTTACAATCTCGGTGCGATCATAAGGACGGCCGATCAGGCAGGTGCACACGGTGTCATCATCCGTGCCGACAGGGCAGCGCATCTTACCGCATCGGTCGCAAGGGCAAGTGCGGGAGCCCTCAACTACATTCCCGTAGCTAAGGTCACAAATATCGCACGCACGATAGAAGAGCTCAAGGAAAAGGGACTCTGGTTCGTATGCGCGGCAATGGACGGGGACCTCATGTATGACTTAAACCTCACCGGTCCGATCGGTCTTGTCATCGGAAACGAGGGCAGCGGAGTTACGAGACTTGTCCGTGAGAAATGTGATATGACCGCATCGATCCCCATGAAGGGGCAGATCGATTCGCTCAATGCTTCCGTTGCGTGCGGAATACTCAGTTATGAGATCGTCAGAAGACGAATGAAGGGCTGAACTTGAAACAGACTTCCGAAAAAAACAGAGCTTATCTTCCGGATTATTCCCGTATGAGCGATGAGGAACTGATATCGAGGATGCATGAGGTTGCTCATGAATATCCCGCGATAGTAAACTGCCTCATCGCAAGACATACGGGTCTTGTTAATTACATAGTAAATTCATTCACTATCATTTCCTCGGACCGCGACGATCTTATCCAGGAGGGGATGATAGGTCTTTTTGATGCGATCGGAAAATACGACCCTTCAAGAGGTGCATCGTTCAGGACTTATGCTTCGATCGAGATAAGGGGCAATGTCTTTAATGCGATCCGCTCGAGAAACAATCAGAAGAACATCCCTCTGAACAATTATCTTTCGGTCGATATCACGGGAGGAATCTCGTCACCGGAGCTCGGTTCATATTTCATCCTTCCTTCCACGGACATGACCCCGGAGGAGACCGCCATCTTCGATGAGATCAAGGACCGGCTTGCGTACTGCATCAACAATGAACTCAGCGAAAAAGAAAGACACTGCTTAACTTTAAAGATAAGCGGTGCCTCAGTAAAAGAAATATCTGACATAATGAGCCTTTCCGAAAAGGCGGTCGAGACCGCACTTTCGAGAGCAAGGAAAAAACTCAGAAGTATTTATTAACTTATTTTACCTTCGGAAGAGGTGTTTCTATAAGCTTCAGTCTGAATCTGTCCACAAGCTCCATCGCTTTTTTCTCAGCCTCCGGAACATCAATCATTCTTACATGATGTGCATCGAGTGCGATCACGACATCGTTTCCCGTTTTGCCTGCGATCTCCCAGAAGAGGGGATTGGGGTAATTTCTGTTTTCACCGACACCCAGAAGATTGATCTCAAGGGGGATATTCTTATCGTATGCATATCCACACAGACGGCTCATCTCTTTCTGATAGAAAAGATCGTCTCCCGAATAATTGATCAGATCGGGATGTGCAAGATAGAGGAATTTGCCGGTCGAAAGCCCTTCGATGACCTGGTCCACATATTCGGTGACTCTTGAATCATCGTTTGTGGGTTCTCCGCACCAGGGACCGTCGTACTGGTTCTTTAAACAGTGCTGTCCGAGGATCAGATAATCCAGGGGATATCCTTCAAGGAAGTCCATGAGCTTTGAAAAGAGTGCGGGATAGAATTCCGCTTCGAGACCGAGATAGATATTTATCTTATCCTTGTATTCTTTTCGCAGAGCAAGGACCGTGTCGGCATAGTCATCCATCTGACATAAGTCCATGCGCATTCCCGGTGTTCTGAAATCGCCCGGAAAAGGCATCGGTGTGTGGTCTGAGAATCCGAAATCGGTCATGCCGATACGGAGAGCTTCTTCTATGAATTCTTTTTCGGTGCCGGTCGCATGACCGCACCTTGTCGTATGTGAGTGGAGATTTATCTTCATGATATATCCTTGGAATTTTATTTCGAACCAAAGAGTACTCTAATGTAAATTGCTTAAAAATTCAAGGTTTGACCGCGTTTTTAACAATGATATAATAAATCCGTAAACGGATCTTCGGCATTTCTTTAGCCTGGATATGGAGACGATATGAAGAAAAGCATTTTGAAAATATTAATGACGCTTGCACTCACGGTCTTTGTCTGCCTTATTTACTCGGGTAAGGCCGAGGCTGCGGTGAAGACGATGCCTGACGGAGGACTTTTCGATCCTTCTTTTTACGCAGCGACATATGATGATGTTTACAAGGCCTTCGGAATGAACGAAGCGCTTTTGTATCAGCATTATCTTCTCTGCGGAATAAAGGAAAAAAGGCTCCCTTACGCGGGATATATTTACCCGACTGTTCCCACACAGACCGTTCTGACAAGTGATTCGAAGACCATCCTTAAGATGCCGGACGGAACCCTTTTCGATCCGGAGTTTTATCTGAAGAAATATCCCGATGTCGTCTCTGTTTTCGGAACCGATCCGATGATGCTCTATGCGCACTATGTTTATTACGGAATGGCGGAGGGCAGGCTTCCTTACGAAGGCTATGAAGGATCGCAGCTCAGACTCACATTTTCGACCGTCGGTGCCATAGCTGACTGCTACACCGCAGAGGACATCATCACAGCCGTAAGGCGCGCATCGCAGTACAGGATCACGAACCTCAAAATCTATGATCACTGGAGCAGCGGTGTTTCATCGGAAGCACTTCCGGCTCTTGTGACGGGACAGCTCGGATATGTAAGAAACGTATACGGTGTAAAGAAGATCACCTGCACACCGCCTCTCGTTTACGGAGATGTTAAGAACCTCATTATAGAAACCGATGTAACACTTAAGTATTAAGAAAAATTCTGATTACCCGGGAGTAATGATCTCCCGGGTATTTTATTACCCGTTCCGGGCGCATTTTTCTGTTGACGCTTTAGCACAGTCGTGATATAAACGACTTGTAATCAATCTTTTGTTCTTTATTCATTTTGTTTCTGAAATTCGTATTCCGAAACATACCATTGTTTAAGATCTGAAAAGAGAGTTTTGTTTATAGAATATTTTTCTATTTTTTTCTGAAAGGAATCCAGATTTTATATGAGAGAAAAACTTCAGAGTTTTACCCTTTCCCAGCTTAAGGATATTGCCAAATCCGCAGGCCTTAAGGGAATAACCGGACTCAAGAAAGAGGAGCTTATCGAGCGCCTTGTTGAGCTTGATGCAAAAATGCAGTCCGAAAAAGCTGCCAGGGAAGCGGAAGAAAAGAAGGCTGAAAGCAAGTCGGAGAGCAAGTCTTCCGAGAAGAAAGCTTCCGCAAAGAAATCCGGTGAAAAGAAAACGGACGACAAAAAGCACGGCGAAAAGAAGCAGGATGCCAAAAAATCCGAAGAAAAGAAACCTGCCGGTGAGCCGGCAAAGGAAGAAAAGCCCGCAGAGGAAAAGAAGGCCGAAGCTCCCGCAGATGCTTCCAAGAATAACCGCGCCGAGAACGCATATGTTCCCCAGGAAGGCGATGAGCCCGCATACGGTATCCTTGAGGTCATGCCCGAAGGATACGGCTTCATCAGATGCGATAATTATCTTCCCGGCGAAAATGATGTATATGTATCACCCGCACAGATCCGTAAATTCGGACTCCGTACCGGTGATGTGCTCGACGGTGTGAAGAAGGCAAAGAGCCCTTCGGAAAAATTCTCACCGCTCGTATTCTTAAATACCGTAAACGGATATCCTCTTTCCGAGGCGATGAAGAGAGTTGCGTTCGAGAACATGACTCCCATATTCCCTAACGAGAGGATCCGCATGGAGACGGATGACTATAAGAATATCGCCATGCGTGTAATGGACCTTGTAAGCCCCGTAGGTAAGGGCCAGAGAGGAATGATCGTATCGCCTCCCAAGGCAGGTAAGACCACGCTCCTTAAATCCGTTGCACAGAGCATTCTTTTTCATAATCCCGAGACACATATCATAATCCTTCTCATCGATGAGCGTCCCGAGGAAGTTACCGATATGAAGGAAGCCATCCGCGGAAGGAATGTTGAGGTCATCTATTCGACCTTTGACGAGATGCCCGAGCACCACGCAAGGGTTTCCGAGATGGTCATAGAGCGTGCGAGAAGGCTTGTCGAGCACAGGGAGGACGTTGTCATCCTTCTCGATTCGATAACCAGACTCGCAAGAGCATATAACCAGGTCATCCCTCCCAGCGGAAGAACCCTTTCCGGAGGTCTCGATCCCGCAGCACTCCACATGCCCAAGAGATTCTTCGGTGCAGCGAGAAACATGAGAGAGGGCGGATCCCTTACAATCCTTGCCACAGCCCTTGTAGAGACGGGCTCCAAGATGGATGACGTCGTTTACGAGGAATTCAAGGGAACCGGTAACATGGAGATGATCCTTGACCGTAAGCTTTCCGAAAAGAGGATCTTCCCCGCAGTGGATCTTGCCAAGTCCGGAACCAGACGTGAGGACCTCCTTCTTACGAGGGAAGAGCTTCGTGCCATGGAGATCGCACGACGTGCGCTCAACGGCCTCAAATCCGACGACGCTGCGGACCGCCTGCTCGAGGAGTTCAAGAATACCCGCTCAAATGCGGAACTTGTACGCAATATAAATGTAAGAAATCATGTTTAAATAACACTTGCAAACACCTTCCGTATCTGATATTATAGAAAAGCTGTTTGTGGCTGCATAAGCAGTGCGGATGAGAACAGACATAATTTACATTTATATAGAGAGGTGAAGAAAATGAAGGAAGGAATACATCCCCAGTATTATCAGGCAACCGTTACCTGCAACTGTGGCAACACTTTTGTAACCGGTTCAACAAGACCTGAGATACACGTCGAGGTTTGCTCCAAGTGCCATTCGTTCTATACCGGCCAGCAGAAGAGCGCAAGAGCCGACGGACGTATTGACAAGTTCAATAAGAAGTACGGTCTTAATAAGTAATTGTAACAAAGGGTTGAGGCCTAAAGCCTCAGCCCTTAATTTTTTTAAGGAGCGGTTATGGCCGGACGTAGCAGATCAAAAGTATATTCCGGGATAGGCGGACAGGCAGTCATCGAAGGCATCATGATGCGTAACGGTGAAAAGTATGCCGTAGCCGTCAGAAGACCCGACGGAAAAGTCGATATAGATACCCAGACCCATAAGCAGTTCATGCAGGGAAGCTTCATACTTAAGGTTCCTTTCCTGCGCGGAATGTTCGTATTCATTGATTCCATAATGCTCGGAACACGTGCGATCAATTATTCCGCCGAGGCTTATGATTCGGAAGAAGCCAAGGATTCGGGAACTTCCGGTTCGCGTGCGGTCGACGGTATCATGAACACGCTTGTCATGGTGCTCGCATTTGCACTGGCTATCGGACTTTTCATAATCCTTCCCACATATCTTGCTTCAATATTTGAAAAGAGCATCAGAAATCCTTCACTCGTTTCCGTTATCGAGGGTGCGATCAGGATCGTCGTATTTATCCTGTACATGTTCGTGATCGGATTCATGAAGGATATGAGGACCATCTACCGCTATCACGGTGCGGAGCATAAATGCATCAACTGCATCGAAAGAGGAAAGGTCCTTAATGTCGAGAATGTAAAAAAGAGCTCACGTTACCACAGAAGATGCGGAACGAGCTTTATGTATATCTCGGTATTCATAAGCATCATCATCTTCTTTTTCATAAGAGTCGAGTATATCCCCATGAGACTGCTCATCAGGGTTCTTCTGATCCCCGTTGTGCTCGGCATCTCATATGAGATCCTCCGTCTTGCGGGAAAGAGTGAGAATATCTTCGTATATATGCTCACCGCGCCCGGTATCTGGTTCCAGCATCTTACCACCAGGGAGCCCGACGAAAAGCAGATCGAGGTTGCGATAGCTTCCGTTGAAGCCGTATTTGACTGGAAGAAATATCTTGCAGACAACTTCGGACTTGAAGTCGATGAAAACGGTGAGATCGTAGGTGCGGTTCCCGGATGGGAAGAGGACGATTACGCTGACGACGATGATTACTTCGAAGGCGAGGATGACCTTGTCTATGCCGAGGACGATCAGGATTACTATCCCGAAGAAGGCGAAGAAGCGGAAGAAGAGTAGATCACTTTGAAAGTATCCGATCTGAAAAAAGACATAAAAGGAAGACTCGAAGCCGCAGGTATCCCCGATGCCGAAACGGACACAAGGATACTGCTCCGTGAGTATGCGGATGTGAGCCTTGCCGATCTTTATGCAGATCCGGATATGGAACTTCCGGATACCTTTTCTGCGGATGAGCTTGAAAAGGCCGTAAACCTTCGCGTAAAAAGAGTTCCCCTTCAGCACATAACAGGTAAGACCTGTTTTATGGGTTTTGATTTTAACGTTTCGCCCGCAGCGCTTATCCCGAGGCCCGATACCGAGATCCTTGCGGAAGAAGCACTCATAGACCATCATGACGGCTCACGCATACTTGACCTGTGCACGGGTACGGGATGCATCATCATAAGCCTTCTGGCCCTGATGAACGACTGTTACGGTGTCGCGACCGATATCTCAGGAGATGCTCTTGCCCTTGCGGAAAAGAATGCGTCAGAGATCCTCGGTGAGAAAAAAGAAAGACTCAGATTTTTTGAGGGAGACCTCTATGCAGCGGTCCCTGCAGGCGAAAAATTTGAGATGATAGTTTCCAATCCGCCCTATATAAGGACCGCGGATATGGATTCGCTCATGCCCGAAGTTAAGGACCACGATCCCGCCATTGCACTCGACGGCGGTGAGGACGGACTGGTCTTTTACAGAAGGATAATAGAGGGGGCTAAGGATTTCCTTTGTCCCGGCGGCGACCTGATCCTTGAGATAGGATACGATCAGGCTGCTGATGTTTCAGAGATCATGAAAGCAAATAAGTTTATCGAAGTTCGGACAATAAAAGATTTCGGCGGATGTGACCGCGTTGTAAGAGGAATCCTTTCCTCTCTTTAGCCGTGCCTGAATCAGCCCTTTGTAATTCTTTTTCACGGATAAGGAGAGAAATATGTTTGAACAATTGGATGAACTCCTCGGAAGATACGAGGAAATGAACAGGCAGCTCCAGGACCCTGCCATCGCGGGCGACGGAGCAAAATTTCAGAAGATAATGAAGGAGCAGGGCGCGATAACCCCGCTCGTCAACGCATACAGCGAATACAAGAAGTGCAATACCGATCTTACCGATGCTCTTGAGATGCTTTCTTCAGAGAATGACGAAGAGATGCGTGCGATGCTCAAGGAATCGGTATCCGACGGAAAGGCACGCATCCAGGAGCTTGAAGAACAGATCAAGATCCTTCTTCTTCCCAAAGATCCCAACGATTCTAAAAATGTCATAATCGAGTTCAGGGCAGGAGCAGGCGGAGACGAAGCCGCTCTTTTTGCCGCGGAGCTTTACAGGATGTATGTGCACTATGCGGAGAGCCAGGGCTGGAAGACACAGCTTATCTCGGCCGATGAGACAGGCATCGGAGGCTTTAAGGACTGCACCATGACCATAACGGGAGAGGGCGCGTATTCTAGGCTCAAATACGAGAGCGGAGTCCACAGGGTGCAGCGTGTTCCCGAGACCGAAAGCGGCGGAAGGATTCATACATCGACAGCATCCGTTGCGGTAATGCCCGAAGCGGACGAGGATGTCGACATCGAGATAGATCCCAAGGATATAAGGATCGACGTCATGCGTGCTTCCGGAAACGGCGGTCAGTGCGTCAATACCACCGACTCGGCGGTACGTCTTACGCATTTCCCTACGGGAATAGTCGTTTATTCGCAGACGGAAAAGAGCCAGATCCAGAACAAGGCCAAGGCCTTCGCACTCCTCAAGGCCAAGCTCTACGATATACAGCAGCAGGAAAAGCATGACGCCGAGGCTGAGCTTCGAAAGTCCCAGATAGGAACCGGAGACCGCTCTGAGAAGATAAGGACTTATAATTTTCCCCAGGGCAGGGTCACGGACCACAGGATTGAACTTACGCTCTACAAGCTCGATAAGATCATGAACGGCGATATCGGGGAGATAATAGATGCCTGCATAGCGGCCGACAGGTCCGCAAAACTGGCAAAAATGGAAGAAAATCAAAATTGACTATGACATTTTCCTAAATTAATGATACAATGATTCTGTATCGGCATTATGTAAACAGGCATTCAGGGGGGATGCCGCATTAATAAGGAGTTTGTCATGTTCAGCGTAGGAGAT
>JAFZWW010000078.1 GCA_017617005.1 Lachnospiraceae bacterium | reverse complement strand
ACTCTCTGGAATACGAAACTGAAATTCTCCATAAGGGAATCAAAGCTGTAATCCTTAACATTCTTTCCGCCAAGTGTCACACTGCCTTCCTGTACATCCCAGAAACGTGCGATAAGTGATGTAATGGTCGTCTTACCGCCGCCGGAAGGGCCCACTATGGCGGTCGTGGTGTTTTCCCTGATATCAAGAGTTACATCATCGATGATCTTCCTGTTTTCATATGCAAAGCTTACATGCTCAAGATGAATGTCCCTGTTTGCGGGAGTGATATCCTCTCCGTTTATATCCATCTGTTCAATGCTTAGGATCTCATTTGCAAGATCGACACCTTTTCCTATGATCTTCAAAAGTGCGGTATATATTCCGGCAAGATCGAGCGATTCAAATATCATGAACGAGCAGAGAAGCATTGTGATCGTATATTCAAGCTCCATGCTTCCGCCAAAATAAAATTTCAGGGAAGTTCCCGCTATGACTACACCTATCAGCTTTACTATAAGGTTCTGTACACCGACGGCAGGTATTGCGGCAAGCTCGGCCGCAATGTCCGCATTCTTCTTTCTTTCAATTGCTTTGTTTACCCTTGAAGCATTTTGGGAAAGGATGTTGTAATTTCTGATCTCGGCAATTCCCTGAATATACTCGAGGATAACTCCGACCATATCTCTGTCCGAACTGAGCTTCTCATCCGCAACCTTCGCCACGCTTCTGTTGGTCCACTGATTAACGATCAGGAATACTCCGATACCCGCAAGGGATATAAGACCGATCCTGTAATCAAATGCAAACATAAAGAGTGCGACCACAACCGTAGTGATGCTCCCTTGAAGTACCATCATGATCGCACGTGTTGCGATATCTCCGGTCTGCTCCATTGTGTTTGTCGTAACGGAGGTGATGTGTCCGAGACTTGTATCATTGAAATATCCCATAGGAAGATATCTGAGATGCTCACCTATCTCTATACGTTTAAGAGCACAGGTGTCATATCCCGCTTCGGTCTGAAGCATTGATGAAAACCTGTTGATCACCATCTTGCCAAGGGTGCTTACAAGCATCAGTGCAATGACAAGCATGATCGATCTTTCGTTAATCTCACCCGAAAGAACAGCACCGATCGCAAAAAACGCCGCAGGGATCTTCATGGCTGTGAACATAGCTTCAAGCACTCCGAGGAATGCCGACTTGTAGAATTTATTTCTGTTCTTCGCCGAGCAGAAACCAAAGAACTTCTTAATCATCTTAAACATTTACGGCCTCCTTTACGGGAACGCTTCCTTCATCCGCATCCTTGGCGAAGCTGTGTGCTTCCCACATTTTTCTGTACAGTTCGCAGTTATTCAGAAGTTCGTTCTGAGTACCGGAGGCTTCTATATTTCCGTCTTTGATAACGAAGATCTTGTCCGCATCCACTATCGTCGAAAGACGGTGTGCGATCACGATAAGAGTTCTTCCTTTAACAAGCTTTGCAACGCTTGACTGGACAAGTGCTTCGTTTTCAGGATCCGTATATGCCGTTGCTTCATCAAGTATGACTACGGGAGCATCCTTGAGCATCGCCCTGGCTATACATATCCTCTGCCTCTCTCCGCCGGATAAGTGTCCGCCTGCACCGCCTACTACAGTGTCATATCCGTTTTCGAGACCCATGATGAAATCGTGACACCCCGTAGCTTTTGCGGCATTTATAACATCCTCATCCGTAGCTCCCGCTCTTCCGAGTCTGATGTTTTCTTTTACGGTCATGTCGAAGAGGTAATTATCCTGAGCAACATAAGCTATCCTGCTCATGTAATACTCAAGAGGAAGATCGGTGATATTTACACCGCCGAAAGTGATAGTTCCGGAATCAACATCCCAGAGTGAATCTATAAGCCTTGCGATAGTACTTTTTCCTGATCCGGAGGGACCGACCATCGCAACAACCTCACCCTGTCTGATATCCATGTTGATACCGTGCAGTACTTCCTTATCCTTATATGTAAATCTCACATCCCTCAATGAAATATCCGATCCTTCAGGCTCCTTTACCACCTTGGAAGGCCTTACCATATCCTTGCTTTCAAGTATCTCGATGACCTCGCCGAATATTGTCCCCATCTTGAGAAGATCATCAGTGTATGAAAAAGCAACAACCAGAGGCGTGATAAGTCCTGTCGAAAGAATGATGCAGGTAATAAAACCCTCAGGTGAAACGGATCCGTTCTTCACAAGAAGCATTCCGATGGGAAGCACTCCGAGGAAGGTTGCGGGAAGGAACGACATGGTGCCCGCCTGGGGCCATATACATCTTCTCATCCAGTCGATAAATACATCTGCACCTTCCCTGGCAGCGACAACAAATTTCTCATAAGATCCGCCGGTCTTTCCGAAAGCCTTTATAACCTCTATACCGTTTATATATTCAACTGCGGTATCATTCAGCTTCTTGGTCTTCTGAACCGAGAGCTCATATCCGCCCGCGCTCTTTGCCATCATCACAGCCATAAATACAAGACCGATGACAGCGCCGACCAGATTCGCCAGTCCGAGCCTCCAGTCGATCGACATTATGTATATGAACATAACAACCGGAAGTAATATATTTGCCGTAAACTCGGGAACGATATGAGCGAGAGTCGTCTCCATGGCGTCAACCCTCTCTACGATGATATTCTTATAGCTTCCGCTGTTATCGTCGAGAACAGCACCGAGGGGAATCTT
>JAFZWW010000077.1 GCA_017617005.1 Lachnospiraceae bacterium | reverse complement strand
TTCATAAGGATCAGAAAGATTCCCATGGATATCGCACTTAAGAATGTCGATTAAAGAAAAGCCCCGCTCATATGAGCGGGGCTTTTCTTTAATCGACATTCTTAAGTGCGATATCCATGGGAATCTTTCTGATCCTTATGAAATCTATGATCGATACGAAAGCATATCCGATGAGCAGATACAGAACCGAAAGTATCATTGAGCCTCGTGACATCCAGAAACCGAGATATCCGTCCATCTGAAGGATGAATGCATGGAATACCCATACCATCAGATAATACCCTATCACAAAGCTGATAAGCGCAAATAAGGTTACCACTATCGCAGTAGGTGCGATATAGAGCTTAGCGATCTCCCCGTTTTCGAATCCCAGTATCTTGACCATAGATATCGAGTTTTCATTCTTCTCAATAATGATCTTGGCAAGCAGATATATAAGAGCTGCCGTCATAACTATCAGTGCATATTTGAAAACATCCATGGCTCCGCCGACGGAGTGTTCAAGCTGGTTCGAAACCTTCGTAACATCCTCGGGAGTTATTTCCCTTGCAATGTACTGTTCATCTATATCAGTGATCTCATTTCCAGAAAAGAATCCCGTGAAGTCATCCTCATCCTTATCGAAGGTTTCGTTGAATTTATCAATGTTCATAAAGACCGCAATCCCGCCGTCGTAATCGACGATGCCCGACACCTTCAGTTCATAGGACTTGTTCTCATATTCCTCATTCAGCGTGATGACATCGCCTGCCTTAAGAGAGAACTTGTCACTGAACGCACTCGAAATGTAAACTCCGTCCGAATTGCCTCCGAGACTGATATACGAACTGTCCCGGGCGATTCCGTACACGGTCACCCCTTCATCACCGCCGCTTCCCATGCCTACACGGAAGGAAGATCTTTTCTTGGGATATAAAAGGCTTACCGCACTGAATCTTTCCGCGGTCTCTTCCGAGGTTGTTATGACATTTCCGTCCTCATCCTCACTTCCCATGAGCATGTACTGGTGATCCGCAAACATCATCTCCACAGCCTTGTCTTTGTAATGATCCAGCGAATCGGGAATGCCGAACGCAAAGCAGAGCATAAGCTCGATAAATATGACTCCGAAAATAAGGATCAGGTAATTGGGAAGATTCTGAATGAGAATCCTTATCCTGAATCTTCTTAAAAATGACCACTTAGGCAGTCTTATCGCTTTCTTTCTCTTATGTGATGCCAGGTCCTTTCTGAGAAAACGTAAAGGACTGAGTCTGAGCTTCCGTATTATGACAAAGAGATTGATGCATAGCATCAGCAGGAAAGGAATCAGAGTAGTCTTGATAAGTGCGGTACTGCTGAGCACAACTCCGCAGGAAGGAAGGCTGTAGCTGTTGTAATAAAGGTTCAGTGCAATCTTTTTGAATGCGGTATATCCGAGTATATTTCCTATGACGGCACCGATCACAGTTACTACGAAGGGCATGGACATGTAATGCATCACAAGCTCCGCCCTGCTGTATCCGGATGCACGGAGCGTGCCTATGACCGTGCTTTCCCTGTCGATGGTAGTGCTGATCGTTATCGCAAAGATAAAAGCAATAACACCGATCAGTATATAGCACAGGATGGCGCTTCCGGCCGAATCACCCTCTATATCCGAGATTGCAAAATTGCTTGCCTGCCTTAGATATTCGGGAAGATAATCTTCTATCTCATTATCGTGAACAAGAGTCTGTGTGATCAGGGATCTTAAGAACCTGTCCGAATAATCCGCTTTTTCGATCTTATCCTCAGGACTGTCGACATACTCAAATGCATAGCTGTAATGTATCCTCGATGATAAAGAATCGAAGCCTTCGGGAGTTACCATTGCAACATCGAACCCGAATGCATCAAACATCATGTCCGTATTGGATTCATGAAGGGTCAGATAGTTTACATACGACAAAAGGCCCACAACGGTAAAAGATTTATCTCCTACCCTTATCGTATCTCCTATTTCTACACCGACATTGTCGGCATGCATCCTGTCTATTGCGATCTCATCTGCAGTCTCAGGGCAGCGTCCTTCGTTAAAAACCGCTCTGTCCACAGGTGAATCGCTCATATAGATACGGATATTTGCATCGGTATTTCCGTCTAAGTCACAGTCCTCGTCTTCTTCCCTGTAAAAATGCTCATAAACGGTAACGGGAACAGGAACAAAATCCTCATCATCAAGGTTGTATCTGTCCGATATCTTCTCCCATTCTTCATCCACAGCTTTTATAACTTCGTTATGGGCTTCTTCATATGCCTCTTCCACGGCATCCTTGTACATTTCCTGATCGATCAGGTCACCGAAAGCTTCGGCCACCTTCTCATCAGCTTCTTCGAAGCCTTTGGAAATATAATATGCACGCACATCAGCCATATCTCCTGTGCTTATATCATCCAGAAGCTCCTGTGAAGCCTTTTCGTTCAGCTCAAAGCTTCCGTCCTCGAGATTCAGTTCATCCCTGTTTGAATAAACGGAAGAGAGCATACTGTCATGGCCTACATACATTCCGGAGATAACCCCGATCATCATGACCATGAACACAACGATGACAATATATTTATGCCAGTCGGAGATAAGCTCTTTGGGAATTCTTTTTATCAAAGGATTTCTCATACGCTTCACCCCCTTACCACTCAAGCTCGGATGCGGGGATCTTGCTATCATTGATGTCATTGTGACGGACGACGCCGTCCCTGAGCTTGATCACATGATCAGCCATATATCTTATCGCTTCGTTGTGAGTGACCATTATGACAGTACTTCCGTACTTTTTGTTGCAGTCTTCAATGAGTGACAGTATCTCCTTGGATGTCTTGTAATCAAGCGCACCCGTGGGTTCATCGCACATAAGAATATCGGGATTTTTAACAACTGCCCTTCCGATGGATACTCTCTGCTGCTGTCCGCCGGAAAGCTGATTAGGATATTTATATTTGTGATCCTGAAGACCGAGTGTGGTGATGACTTCCTCCACGTCCAGAGGCTTGTCGGAAAGATATGCTCCGACTTCGATGTTTTCTTTTACATTGAGATTGGGAATGAGATTGTACATCTGGAAGACGTAGCCCAGATGCTTTCTTCTGTAGAGTGTGAGCTGATGCTCGTTCATGTCCTCGAGTTTGTCGCCGCCTATGCTGACATAACCCGAATCCGGAGTATCGATACCTCCGATGATGTTGAGAAGCGTTGATTTTCCGGAACCGGAGGGTCCGAGAAGTACACAGAACTCCCCTTTTGAAACGGTAAAGTCCATGCCTCTCAGTACATCCTGCCTGGCTTCGCCGCTTCCGAAACTCTTTTTCAGATCTTTGATCTCAAGAAAATTTTCTTTCATACAATTCCTCCAAACCTTTCTATTTTGTTTGATTGAAAATGTATTCCCTTGATCACACAAAAAAACCAAGTACAGAGTTAACTATACTTGGTAAATGATCTGAACCGACACTTCATGTATAGTTAACCTATACATGAGTCTCGCAATTTAAAACAAGCCAGACCTCTCGGCCATGATGTTGACTTGCTGCGCAATGCGCCTGCTACTCCCCCATGGGAATTATCAAGTAAAAATTATCACATGAATCCGGGTATGTCAATTTCTTTTTATATCCCATACTCCGTTTATGCCCAGATAACCTCTCGCGGCCTCTTTTGCAAAATCCAGTCCCCTGTCGCTGTTTGTGATGACAACGATGTATTTATCTTCTTCGGGGTACAGCACGTATAAACTCTGAAATCCGGGATTGATCCCGGAATGCCAGTATGTTGTTCCGAAGCCTTCGGTATTTTCTATCGCGATACCCAATCCCCAGGAATTTTCATCATCTATCACAATGTTTTCATCAAACATCTCACCGAATGTGCCGGTATCTTCCGCATACTTCTTCATCAGATCGGTGCAGAACAGTGCCATATCCTCACCTGTCGATCTGAAGGTATAAGCTACATTGGCAG
>JAFZWW010000076.1 GCA_017617005.1 Lachnospiraceae bacterium | reverse complement strand
CTTCGTCGTCTGCGTTAGAAACGGCCGCCTGGCCTGAACGAAGTGAATGGCCTGCGGCATGAGCTAAACCGTTCGTCGAATCAGTTTCGCGTTAGACGACGAAAAAGCGAGAAGACTCATACATAGCGGCAGGACCCGCGGTGTAACAAAAAGCCGGGAGAATTTATCTCCCGGCTCTTGTTTTATTTCTTGTCGTCGTCATCGATGTCCTTAAGGCTTTCCTGGAGCTTGTTCTCCATTTCCATCGCGAACTCGCTGGCCAGATCCATATATTCGATGAAAACGTCGCTGAGCGATTTATCCTGCTCCTCACCGATCTTCTTCATTATCGGAGTGAGCTTGTCGAGCTGGTAGGATATCGGTGTTTTCTGCGGGTCGATGTCCGGCATGACCTCATTCGCATAATCGTTTATCCTTTTGAGCATTTCTCTTTGTTCGGTAGTCATTTTCAGCCCCCCATTTTTTGTAATTATAGCACAGCCTTATGCTTGTTTGAACATTTTATTGATGATAAAATAAATAAGTCTATGAAATCCGCCGATGTGCGGATAAATCTAATCGAAAGGTGATCTGACCAATGGCTGATGTAAGACCTTTTAACGCTTATCGTCCCAAGAAAGGTATGGAGAGCGTTATCGCAGCACTTCCCTATGATGTTTATAACCGCGCTGAAAGCGTAGAGATCGTTAAGGAAAACCCGGAGAGCTTCCTTGCAATCGACAGGGCTGAGACCCAGTTTTCCGATGATGTAGATACCTACGATCCCAGGGTATATCAGAAGGCCGCCGATATGATACGTGAGAGGATCGGTGACGGACGCTTTGTACAGGATGAGGGTGCTCCCGGATATTACCTCTACGAGCTCACCATGGACGGACGATCACAGACAGGTATTGTTGCCTGTGCTTCCATTGACGATTATCAGAGCGGTGTTATCAAAAAGCATGAGAACACCCGTGCCGATAAGGAACAGGACCGCATCAACCATGTCGATATAACAGGTTTCCAGACCGGTCCGATTTTCCTTGCTTACAGAAAAAATGAGATCCTTGCAGGGATCATCGCAGCAGTCAAAAAGGGTGAACCCGACTGTGATTTCACTTCCGAGGACGGTATCAGACACAGGGTCTTTTCCGTAAAGGATGCAGATAAGGTTGAGGCTATAAAGCTTGCTTTTTCCGATATGGATTCTCTCTATATCGCAGACGGCCATCACAGATGTGCAAGTGCGGTCAAGGTAGGACTCAAGAGAAGAGAAGAAAATCCCGGATATACCGGCGACGAGGAATTCAACTATTTCCTCAGCGTCATCTTCCCCGGAGATGAACTTAAGATCCTTGATTACAACAGAGTTGTAAAGGATCTCAACGGTCTTTCCGAGGTTCAGTTCTTTAACGAGGTCATTGAAAGATTTGAAGTATGTGATGCCAAGAAGCTTTATTCTCCCGAGGATAAAGGCCTTTTCGGTATGTATTTTGACGGAAAGTGGTATAAACTCCGTGCTCACCATGATCTTAAATCCGACGATCCCGTAAAGGGACTCGATGTTTCCGTTCTTCAGGACGGACTGCTCGGTCCGGTGCTCGGTATAGGCGATCCCCGTACGGATAAGAGGATCGACTTTGTCGGCGGAATCCGCGGACTTAAGGAGCTTGAGAAGAGATGCAGCGAGGATATGACTGTTGCTTTCTCAATGTTCCCTACATCAATCGAGGAACTGTTCAATGTTGCGGATAAGGGACTTCTCATGCCTCCCAAGTCAACATGGTTCGAGCCTAAATTAAGGAGCGGACTGTTCCTTCACAAGATCGATTGATCATTTTCTTCAGGGGGATTTTGTAATGAATAAAAGGCTTTATAAACTGATGGACTGGGCATTCATTGAGGAGGTCATCTATTCGGAGTGTTCCCATCCTCAGGATCTGCTCGGCCCTCATGCCAAAGGCCAGACAACGCTTCTCCAGGCATTTTTCCCGGATTCCGATTCCGTCGTTGTCAGATGGAAGGACCGTGGCGAGACAGGTGATTTTTGTGAGACCAAAATGGAAGTTGCCGATGATGACGGCTTTTATGCATCTCTTCTTCCCACCAAAGATCCCGGAGCATACTCATATGTAGTGACCTATGAAAAGAGAGAAGAAGACGGACGCACTCTCAAAAAGAAGATCTTAAGGTGCGGCGATCCATACAGACACAGAGAAATCCTTAAAGAAGCCGATATCAGAAAGATCACCGAAGGGTCATGCACAGATGCACAGAGCATCCTCGGAGCAAGGACCATGACCCTGGACGGAGAGGAAGGTACTCTATTTGCCGTATATGCGCCGAACGCTATGAGGATCAGCGTCATCGGGGATTTCAATTCCTGGGACGGCCGCATCCATCAGATGTGCAAACGCGGTGACCTCGGCGTGTTCGAGCTTTTTGTTCCGGGCGTAAAAGAAGGCGACAGATACAGGTTCGAGATCAAGTACAGAAATTACGAGATCCATCAAACCGCCGATCCTTTCGCTTCTGTCATCAGCGCAGATGATGAATTCACATCGGTCGTAGGCAGCAATAGATCAGGCTCCGTAAAGCCTTTATCTTCCGGAAAAGAAAAAGGATGCCCCGCACTCAGTATTTATCAGGCCGATCCTTACAGATATGTTTCGAGCGAGGCTTCTGCCTTTGTCAATATGGCCTCCGATCTTTTATCCGTATGTTCTGAATGCGGATACACTCATGTAAGCATCGGAAATATCCTGTCTTCTTCAAGAAGATCATCGGACAAGATCATTTCATATTTTGCAGTTGATCCCAGACTCGGAACTGAGGAAGAGTTTGCATCACTTGTTAAGTCGCTTCACGATGCAGGTGTGGGAGTGATCCTTGACTGGGTTCCTTCATATTTTGCATCGGAAGCCGGTGGGCTTTACAGATTCGACGGAACCGGACTGTTCGAGCATTTCGATCCCAGACAGGGTATCGCATATGATATCGATGCCTGCCTTTTCAATTATTCAAGTGAGTTTGTCAGCAATTTTCTTATGTCCTCGGGCTTCGGACTCGCAGACCGTTTCGGAATCGACGGACTTAAGGTGGTCGGACTTGCCAGGATGCTCTATCTTGATTACAGCAAGACCGAATGGGTTCCCAATATTTACGGCGGCAACGAGAATATCGATGCCATCGCATTCATCAGGAAGTTCAATACCGAGATCAGGAAGAAATATCCCGGCATCATTCTCATTGCAGAGGATTCGTCCCTTCATCCGGGTATCACGGATCCCGTTTCCGACGACGGTTTCGGATTCGATTACAAGCTAAGCGAAGTATTCTTTGACGATTATAGGAACTTCATCGGTATGGATCCTCTTTTCAGGGGACCTAACCTTCACTGCATTGCCGATGCATTCACCTACGCTTTTGTGGATGACTATATCCTTCCTTTTGCAGGAAAAGAGAAAACCGCGGAGCTGGGTCCCGTAAAAGAGCTTCTTCCCGGTGACGATACTGCTAAGGAGTCCCAGATCAGGCTCTCACTTGGTTATTTGTTCACTCATCCGGGCAAAAAGCTGCTCGGCGATTGTTTCGATAAGTCATATTCAAAGATCCTCTCGGATCTCAACGGGCTTTATCAGACGGAGCCCGCACTCAGATGTCATGAATCCGATCCGGAATGCTTCGAGTGGCTCAGCAATATGAACGAAGAGCAGTGCTGCATCGCTTATGTCAGAAAGACCGATGATCCCGAGGATATGCTCGTCGTTATCGCCAATTTCTCCGGAATAGAGCAGAATTTCCAGACCGGAGTTCCCTATGAGGGCAAATATAAGGAGATCTTCACCACCGATGACAAGGCATACGGAGGATTTTCTTCGGTATCCAGGACCGTAAGGAAGGCGACAGATAAGCGTCTTGACGGTAGAACCCAGTCGATCTCTGTCAAGATACGTCCGCAGAGCCTTATCATCATGAAATTCATTCCTTATACCGAGGCCGAACTCGAGAAGGTCATCGAACAGAGGATCAGGAATTATACTCCGATCAAAAAGAGTAAGAAGTGACTTGATTTTTGATCTGCAGGTCTATATAATCAAAAAGTCGTTTTGATACGGCGGAAAGGTTATCTTTTCCGCCGGTCCGCCGGAATGGCTCAGTTGGTAGAGCGAGGCATTCGTAATGCCTAGGTCAGGGGTTCGAGTCCCCTTTCCGGCTTTATCGTCCGATATTCTCGGACGATTTTTTATGTTTAAAAATTTAGCAAATTTTAACATATTTAAGTGCATATATTTGTTGACATAAGCTCGTATTTTTTAGAAAATAGATTAAATGTATTAATTTGAGAAAGGTATGTCTATGGCACAGTTATGGGGGGGCAGGTTTACCAAACCTACCGATGAAAAAGTATATGCTTTCAATGCATCCATAGGCTTTGACAAGAGGATGCTCAGGCAGGATGTGTGCGGAAGTATCGCACATTCTTCAATGCTTGCGGCTCAGGGCATAATTTCCGATGAAGACGGCAGGAAGATCGAAGAGGGACTTAAAGGTATTTATGCGGATGTCTGCAACGGAGTACTTGAGATAACCGATAAATATGAAGACGTTCATTCTTTTTGCGAAGCCGTACTTACCGAAAGGATCGGAGATGCAGGTAAGAGACTGCACACCGGAAGGAGCAGGAATGACCAGGTAGCCCTCGATATGAGGATGTACGTAAGGGGTGAGGTATGTCAGGCCGATGCTCTTTTACAGAAACTCCTTGAGACCATCCTTGAGATAATGAAGGCCAACGTCTCCACATATATGCCCGGTTTTACACATCTTCAGAAGGCGCAGCCCGTTACACTGGCTCATCATATGGGCGCATATTTCGAGATGTTCAAGCGTGACAGGAAAAGGCTTGCCGATATCTATAAGAGGATGAACGAATGTCCTCTCGGAGCAGGTGCACTTGCCGGAACAACATATTCACTCGACAGGGAATATACGGCAAAGAAGCTCGGATTTGACAAAGCAACCGAGAATTCCATGGATTCCGTATCTGACAGGGATTATCTGATAGAGTTCCTCGATGCGCTTTCCCTGATCATGATGCATATGTCAAGGTCATGCGAAGAGATTATCACCTGGAATACCAACGAGTACAGGTTTGTTGAGATAGATGATGCTTATTCCACGGGATCGAGCATCATGCCCCAGAAGAAAAATCCCGATATCGCGGAACTCATCCGCGGTAAGACCGGAAGGGTTTACGGAAGCCTGATGGGACTGCTCACAACCATGAAGGGACTTCCTCTTGCATATAACAAGGATATGCAGGAAGATAAGGAAGGAGCTTTTGATGCGATGGATACGGCTTGCGGCTGCATCGACCTTTACGAGGGAATGCTCCGCAGCATGAAGTTCAATAAGGACATCATGGAGAAGAGTGCGGCCGGTGGATTTACAAATGCGACCGATGCTGCTGATTATCTTGTAGGAAAAGGAATGCCCTTCAGAGATGCCCACACGGTTATCGGAAGGATGGTCCTTGAATGCATCGATAAAGGCATCACCATCGATGAGATGAGCCTTGATGATCTTAAGAAGCTTTCGGACATCATCGGGGAAGATTTTTACGAAGCAGTCAGCATCAGGACATGTGTGGAGAACAGATCCACCAAGGGTGCTCCCGGCCCCGCTGCGATGGCTGCGGAAATTGATTCTTGTGAGAAGTTCATTAAAGAGAACGCGGTTTTAAAAGATCCGCTTGATGATTTTTTGAAGTGATTTGGAGGAGATATTATGAGTGACAAATTAAGAGTAGGTATACTTGGCGGTACGGGAATGGTAGGACAGAGATTCATCTCTCTTCTTGAGAACCATCCCTGGTTTGAGGTGAAGGTTATCGCCGCATCACCCCGCAGTGCAGGAAAAACTTATGAAGAAGCTATCGGTGACAGATGGAAGATGCAGACTCCCATGCCCGAAGCTGTTAAGAATATTGTTGTTAAGGATGTTTCCAATGTCGAGGAAGTCGTTAAGGATATCGACTTTGTGTTCAGTGCGGTCGATATGACCAAAGACGAGATCAAGGCCATCGAGGAGAAGTATGCTAAGGCCGAAATACCTGTTGTTTCCAACAACAGTGCACACCGCTGGACTCCCGATGTTCCCATGATCGTTCCCGAGATCAATGCATCCCATATCGATGTCATTGAATATCAGAAAAAGAGACTCGGAACGACCAGAGGCTTTATCGCAGTTAAGCCCAACTGTTCGATCCAGTCCTACGCACCCGTTCTTACCGCGTGGAAGGAGTTCGAGCCCACCCAGGTTGTTGTTTCAACCTATCAGGCTATCTCCGGTGCAGGCAAGACCTTCAAGGACTGGCCCGAGATGATCGAGAATGTGATCCCTTATATCGGCGGCGAGGAAGAAAAGAGTGAGAAAGAGCCCCTCAGACTCTGGGGTGATATCGAGAACGGCGTCATCGTTCCCGCAAAGGCTCCCCTCATTACCTCACAGTGCATAAGAGTTCCCGTACTCAACGGACATACCGCTTCCGTATTTGTTAATCTGTCAAAGAAGGTTTCCAAGGAAGAGCTTATCGAAAAGATGGTTTCTTTCTCCGGTGAACCCCAGAAGCTCGGACTTCCCAGTGCACCTGCGCAGTTCATACAGTACCTTGAGGAGGACAACAGACCTCAGGTCAAGCTTGATGTTGATTATGAGAACGGAATGGGCATCAGCATCGGAAGACTCCGCGAAGATACCATTTTCGACTGGAAGTTCGTAGGACTTTCACATAATACCGTAAGAGGTGCCGCAGGCGGTGCGGTTCTCTGCGCTGAGCTTCTCAAGGCTAAGGGCTATATCAGCGCAAAATAAATATATTGTTTTTTGAAAGGCTATAATGGACAACACTTTTCAACTCGATCTTTTAAAAGCACAAAATGAAAGTCTTTCGAGGAGCGAGCATATCTACAGGATGGTATGCGAATCCTCGGACTACGGATTTATCTATCAGTCCCTTGACAGCGATGATCTTCTTACCTTCGGTTCTTTCGAGAACATGTTCGGTATGAAGCTCTATCGCGTCAAGGACTTGGATGTATTGCTTGAAAAGATCCATGAAGAGGACAGAAATACTTTTCTCCAGAATTTATATCCTGAAAAGAACAACGAGAAATATGCGACCTGTGAATTCAGATCCGCGGATGAGCACACCTGGTACCGTATCATAACAAGGATCGAGACCGAAGGGGAATCATCCGACAAGATCGTAACATTCATGAACATTACCAAGGAGAAGGCCACCAGTTCCGACCTTCTATACATGGCTTATTACGATACGATGACCGGTATATATAACCGTAATTATTTCGTATCGCTTCTTACCGAGTTCCTTACAAGAGCCGACAGTGAAGGCTGCAAAGTATCGATCATGATGATCGATATCGATGACTTCAAGAAGATCAACGATGTACAGGGCATAATCATAGGAGATGAGCTTCTTCAGCAGGTTGGTTCATATCTTAAGGGAACCATGGTGAAGGACCGCATAATCTGTTGCCACATCAACAATGATATCTTCTGTGTGGCTATCTATGATTCGACCGGAACCTTTACCGTAGATAAATACTACAGGGAACTTAAGAAGAGATTTGCCGACGGATTTACCATGAGCACCGGTCTTGAGATCGACCTCACCGCAAGCGTCGGTGTGGCTGAATTCCCCGATGCCGGCAATTCCGCTCTCGACCTCATCAACTGTGCGGATATCGTTGTTTACAACTGTAAGAAGAACGGCAAGAATTCACTCCAGTATTTCGAGGCACCAATCCTTGACGATTTCCTCAAGAATGTAGATATTGAGAACAAACTCAAAGAAGCTGCTTTCAATAATAATTTCCTTATGTATTTCCAGCCCCAGTATCATGCCAAGACCAGAAAGCTCAGGGGCGTGGAATCGCTTATCAGATGGAAGGATGATGACGGAAATATGATCCCTCCTTCCGTTTTCATTCCCATTGCCGAGAAGAACGGACTCATCGTTTCGATCGGTAAATTTGTTGTATCCGAATCACTCAGACAGTACAAGAAATGGTGTGATTATTATGACGTCCATTTTAAGCTGTCCATAAATATTTCCGCTCTTCAGTATAAAAGGGATGATTTTGTCGATACAATTATGGATCTGATCGTTGAGCATAATGTTCAGCCTTCGGATGTCGAGCTCGAGATCACCGAGAGTATTCTTATCGATGATTTCGATTCTGTCACCGCGAAACTCACAACGCTCAGAAATCATGGTGTCAGCATCTCACTCGACGATTTCGGAACCGGATATTCATCCCTTTCATACCTTAAGAAGTTCCCCATCGATACTCTTAAGGTTGATAAGAGCTTCATAGATACTATCCTTGATGATGCATCAACCAGGATAATCACCGAATCCATTCTCAACATGTCACATGCAATGGGATTTGAGACTGTTGCCGAGGGCGTTGAGAACGAGAGACAGTTTAATTATCTTGCATGTGCAGGATGTGATGTCATTCAGGGATTCTATCTCGGAAAGCCTCTTCCCGCCGAAAAGGTGGATGAGCTTCTCTGTCATATGAAAAGATAAAGGGTCTTCAATTGCCTAAGAATCTCTATATAACCGAAAAACCAAGTGTCGCAGGTCAGTTCTCACAGGCACTTCACGAGAACATGCGTAAAGGAGACGGTTTCTTTGAGGGTGAAAACAGTGTCATCACCTGGTGTGTCGGTCATCTAGTTTCAATGAGTTACCCCGAAGAATACGACCCGGCCTTAAAAATGTGGAGGTATGATACCATACCTTTTATTCCTGATGCTTATAAGTATCAGGTTATTGATAATGTAAGAAAACAGTTTGAGATAGTAAAAAGACTTCTTAACAGGGAAGATATCGCCTGTATCTATATCTGCACCGACTCCGGACGTGAAGGAGAATATATCTACAGGCTTGTCGATATGGAAGCCGGTGTGCCTGCTGACAAGCCCAGGAAAAGGGTATGGATAGATTCACAGACCGATGAGGAAATACTCAGAGGTATCAGGGAAGCCAAGGACTGGTCTTTCTATAATAACCTTTCCGATGCAGCATATCTCAGGGCTCAGGAAGATTACCTGATGGGTATAAACTTCACGAGAGCCCTTACACTTAAATATTCAAGAAAATGTGCCGGCCTTCTCGGTCTCGACAGACTTACCGTTACCGTGGGCCGTGTAATGACCTGCGTTCTCGGGATTGTTGTAAGAAGGGAACAGGAGATAAGGAATTTCGTTAAGACTCCATTCTACAAGGTCATCATGAAGGGGAGCATCGGTGAGGTTCCCGCAGACCTTACCTGGAAGGTTTTCGAGTCTTCGCAGTATTATGCTTCACCTCTTCTCTACAAGGATAACGGCTTTAAGGAAAAAGCCGCTGCGGAAAAGCTTATAAACGATCTTAAGGCTCTTCCCGATCAGACTGCGGAAGTTACGGAGATATCAAGAAAGACGGAGAAGAAGAATCCTCCTCTATTATTTAATCTTGCCGAACTTCAGAATGTATGCTCCAAACTTTTCAAGATATCCCCTTCGGATACCCTGAACATTGCACAGGAGCTCTATGAGAAGAAACTCACAACCTATCCCAGAACAGATGCCAGGGTTCTTTCCACAGCCGTCTGTAAGGAGATAAACAAAAATATAAGCGGACTCAAGGGCTATTCGAAGGTCAGTGCCGAAGCCGCCGAAGTGCTTGCAGGTGATGCGTGGAAGAGCATCGCAAAAACAAAGTACTGCAATGACAAAGCGATCACCGATCACTATGCGATCATTCCGACGGGACAGGGACTGGCAAATCTTTCGAGTCTCAGTAAACTCAGTGCCGACGTGTATGAACTTATATGCAGAAGATTTCTTTCTGTCTTCTATCCCGCAGCCGTATATAAAAAGACGCTTCTTACCGCTTTTCAGGAAAAGGAAGGATTTACCGCATCATATAAGGTTCTTGAGGATGATGGCTATATGAAGGTCTTCACCTGTTCGTTCCAAAATAAGAATGAAGACACTGAAAAAGCCGGCGAGAATAATACGGAAGCTTCAGAGGATGAAGCAGAGGACCAGGCAGCCGATGATTCGCTGAAGAAAGCACTGGAAACTCTCAAGAAGGGTGATCTTATAAAGGTATGCGATCATGAGATAAAAGAAGGTGAGACCGCACCTCCCAAGCGTTATACTTCGGGAAGCATAATCCTTACCATGGAAAATGCCGGACAGTTCATTGAAGACGAAGAACTCCGCGCACAGATAAAGGGAAGCGGTATCGGAACCTCCGCTACCAGGGCAGAGATCCTTACAAAGCTGCAGACCATAGGATATCTAAACCTCAACAAAAAAACTCAGATAATTACTCCCACCATTTTGGGCGAGATGATATATTATATAGTTAACGGATCGATTCCGGCTCTTCTCGATGCAAAGCTTACGGCAAGCTGGGAGAAAGGGCTTTCCGGTGTTGCGGACGGTTCCATCACCTCCGCGGATTACAGGGTCAAGCTCGGAAGATTCGTCAAGGACAAGACCAACGAGGTCAAATCAAAGCAGAATGCGGACGGTCTCGATGCGGTCTATAACCACATCAGCGGATATTACAAAAAGGCCGAAAGCGGGAGGGGAAAGAAATGAGCGACCTAATAAGGATCACAGATCTTTATGATCTTAATGAAACCATAGCTGCAGATTATCTTAAAGGCTTTGATTATCCCTGGGAGGCACTTGCAGGTATCAAGGCATTTATACTCGAACTCGGAAAAACTCTTCCCGGGGACAGATTCGATAAGATAGGAGACGATATCTGGGTTGCGAAGAGCGCAAAGGTTGCTCCCACGGCTTCCCTTAACGGTCCCCTGATCATAGATGAGGATGCCGAGATCAGGCACTGTGCATTCATACGCGGATCAGTTATTGTTGGAAAGAACAGCGTTGTCGGTAATTCCACCGAACTTAAGAATGTCATTCTTTTCAACACCGTACAGGTTCCGCATTACAATTATGTGGGTGACAGCATTCTCGGATACAAGTCCCATATGGGTGCGGGTTCGATCACATCGAATGTCAAATCCGATAAAAAGAATGTCATTGTAAAGGGTGAATCCGTATATGAGACGGGCCTGAAGAAATTCGGAGCAATGCTCGGAGACCGTGCCGAGATAGGATGCAATTCCGTGCTCAATCCCGGATCTGTCATAGGACGCGATTGCATTGTTTATCCCACCAGCTGTTTTCGAGGAGTTCTTCCGGCAAATTCCATATTTAAGAAATCCGGTCAGGTATGTACCAGGAATATGGATGAGTGATTTTGACGAATCAGTTATCTTATTGTAATATGATTAATGGTTTATCGTTTAAGTGAACCGGTAAAGGAGTAATTATGGATTACAATAACAATAATCAGAACCAGAACCAGAATCAGAATGCGGGTTTCCAGGGCCAGCAGTCACCTTATTCACAGGGTGCGGCTCCCCAGCCTCATTATTCATCACAGAACACTTATCAGCAGAATACATATTCACAGCAGGGCGCTTATAGCCAGCAGGGTGCATATTCACAGCAGGGCGCTTATAACCAGCAGAATCCTTATTCCAATCTCCAGGCATATCAGCAGCCCCAGTTTAACAGCCCCTATGCACAGGCTCCTGTCAAGCCCGGCCCCAATGCTTGCCAGGTTATTTCGCTCATATGCGGAATCCTTTCCATTATCTGCTGCTGTACCGGTATAATCGGTATAATCCTCGGCGGTGTCGGACTTCTTCTTGCTATCATAGGAAACAAGAATAATAAGCACGGTGTGGGAACAGGCGGACTTGCATGCTCGATCATCGGACTTGTGCTTTCACTTGTCATTCTCGGTATAAGCCTACTCGGATCATATACGATCCCCAGAAGTTTTGAGGATCTTTATGAGCAGATGGAAATGTATGAAAGATGAACTTAAAGATCTGAATAATGATAAAGATAAAAAGCCATTTCCTTTTCGGAAATGGCTTTTTGAACCTGTCAGTGACAGAGCAATCTTTTATATCGGACTTGCGGCTGGCATCCTTCTTGCCGCGGGATGGTTTATTTACAGAAGATATTTTGAGAAGCTGACCATGGGTGAGTGCGCTTTTAAGAGGGCCACGGGATTCTATTGTCCCGGATGCGGAGGCACGAGAGCGGTGGATTCACTTCTTTCGGGGCATTTTATCAGAGCGTTCATATATCACCCGTTCGTCCCTTATTGTCTCATAATGTGGATTCTGTATGAAGGAAGTCATCTGCTTGAGATACTTCATTTCCCCCATATCAAAGGGATGAAATTCAGGACCGCATATATGTGGATAGGACTCGGTATCCTGTTTCTTAACTGGATAGTGAAGAACGTTCTTCTTATTGTCCTGAACCTTCGGTAAGAGTTCCCTGCTGCTCGGTTGTCACATTTGCATCCTCTGAAACTTCTCCGTTCAGGAATGTCATGATGACCTTTATCCTTTTGAACGCATTGGCATAAGCGGTTGATGCTTCGTTGTACTTATCCTGCATTGCCTGTGAATTGAGCGAATTATCGGTATATACCTGGCTGAAACCGGTCACGGCTTCGACCATATAAGCTGATGCTTCATCTGCAAGGTGCTCAAGATAGTCATATTCTTCGGGAAAATCAAGTGCCGCAAATTCGGCAAATGCTATATTGAGTGCGTTCAGCTGGTCCATAATGTCGGTATTGTAGGTTTCCGATGTGGTATCGATCGAATTGATCCTTGAATCTATATCGGAAATTGTTGTGCAGAACGTGTCAACCTTGGCTCTGAACTGCTGTAATTCTTCGGCTTCGGGATCCGATGCTTGGGAATTGCCGCATCCTGCCACGAACATAAGCGCTAATATGATTGCAAATAGTTTAAATCGGTTTTTCATTATGTGCTCCGGATATTTAGGATCTATATCATCCTAACAACTTAGTTTCAGATTGTCAAAATACGATAAGATTACTTAAGAAAGCTTTAAGAATAAGGCAGAAAAAATTTTTAATAAATAGATATTTATCACTTGACATAATCAGATGTCATATATATAATCTCTAATTGTGTGTCGCACAACATTTTGTGATGCACCTTTATATGTGAAAATACAATGGATAAGGAGGTGTTTCAAATGTCCATTTGCCCTAAGAATAAATCATCCAAAGGTCACAGAGATCAGAGAAGAGCTAACTGGAAGATGACTGCTCCCACTCTCGTAAAGTGCAGCAAGTGCGGTGCGCTTATGGTTCCTCACAGAGTATGCAAGAACTGTGGTTCTTACAATAAGAAGCAGATCGTAGAGACCGACTGATCGCTTGTTTAAAATGCCGAAATCAGCAGGGCATTGCTTTTGCAATGCTCTGTTTTTGTTGTCCGGAAAAATGCTCATAAAAATACACGTGAAATGGTTAAGAATACTGTGTAAATCGGTTGATTTTTATATATTGTCCTAGTATATTTAATCTTGGTATTTTTATACGAGGAGAGTATATGGCAGATAAGGTAAATATAGCTGTAGATGCTATGGGCGGAGACAATGCACCCGGTGAAGTCGTCAAAGGGTGTATTGAAGCTATCGAAAAAGCACCCGGTCTGAAGATATATCTGGTAGGTATCGAAGACAAGGTCCGCGCCGAACTTTCCAAGTATACATATGATCCCGACCGAATCGAAGTTGTACATGCTTCGGAAGTCATCGAGATGGCAGAGCCTCCCGTTATGGCGGTCAGGACCAAGAAGGATTCCTCCCTTGTCAGATGTATGTATATGGTTAAGGAAGGAAAATGTGATGCACTGGTTACCGCCGGAAGCACCGGAGCTTTCCTTGTAGGCGGTCAGATAATAGTAGGAAGGATCAAGGGTGTCGAAAGACCTCCTCTTGCACCTTTCATTCCCACTCTTACGGGAAGATGCCTTCTTCTTGACTGCGGTGCGAATGTGGATGCGAGACCCTCACAGCTCGTCCAGTTTGCCAAGATCGGTTCAGCATATGTCAAGAAGGCTTGCGGAATAGATAATCCCAGGGTCGGCATTGTTAATATCGGTGCCGAGGAAGAAAAGGGAAATGCTCTTGTCAAGGAAACATTCCCGCTTTTGAAAGCGACTCCCGAGATCAACTTTATCGGAAGCGTTGAGGCTCGCGATATTCCATACGGAGCTGCGGATGTTGTTGTCTGCGAAGCATTTGTCGGCAATGTCATTCTTAAGATGTATGAAGGCGTCGGTACCGCTCTCATGAAGTCAATGAAAGAAGCTTTCATGTCCTCACCCAAGAGTAAGATAGGAGCCCTCCTCGCAAAGCCCGCTCTTAAGAAGACGCTTAAACAGTATGATACAAACCAGTACGGCGGAGCACCGCTCCTGGGCTGTAACGGACTCCTGGTCAAGACCCACGGCTCCAGCAAGTCCGCTCCGATCTGCAATTCGATCTTACAATGTAAGCTTTTTGCTGATCAGAATATAAATAATGACATTAAGGAAATGTTCAGCATTTCATCAGATATTTAAGTATTAAGGAGGCTTTTTCTATGGAATTCGAAAAGTTAAAAACAATCATCGCAGAGGTTCTCAATGTAGATCCTGAGGAGATCACTCTCCAGTCTACATTTACCGATGATCTCGGTGCTGATTCTCTTGATGTTTATCAGATCATCATGGGCCTTGAAGATGCTTTTGATATTAAGATCCCTGAGGAGAGCGCAGAGAAGATCACCACTGTCGGTGAGGCTGTTGAGATGATCAAGAACGCTCTTTCATCAAACGACTGATATAGTTTCTGTGATCAAAGTCCCGAAAGGTGAAGCCTGTCTTAGCGGGCAATACCTTATTTTCTCCTGTGTCCCTTACGACTACAGGTGAAGAAGGGTTGCCCTCTTGCAGTGACCTCTCGGGATATTTTATGGGGGAAAGAATATGGACGATCAAGTTTTGCAGGAACTACAGAACCTTATCGGCTATACCTTCCAAAATACGGAGCTGCTCATTCAGGCACTCACTCATTCGTCTTTCTGCAATGAACAGCTTATCGGAAAAACGAAGGATTACGAGAGACTTGAGTTTCTCGGTGATGCGGTTCTCGAAGCGGTGAGCAGTGAGTTTCTGTATTCGGGATATCCCGATAAGAAAGAAGGAGAATTATCCAAGATAAGGGCTTCCATGGTATGTGAGCCTTCCCTTGCGTTTTGTGCCAGGGATATCAGACTCGGTTCATTCATAAGACTCGGCAAGGGTGAGGAAAGGACCGGAGGAAGAGAAAGGGACAGCATCATCTCGGATGTTATGGAAGCAATTATCGGAGCGATATTCCTTGACGGAGGCTTTGAAAAAGCCAGAGATTTCATTCACAGATTTGTTTTGTCGGATCTTGAAAACAAACAGCTCTTTTTCGATTCCAAGAGCAATCTTCAGGAATTTGTTGCCAAGAATCTGAAAAAAGAACTTGAATATGTCACCGAAGAAGAGACGGGGGAGGGTAATGAAAAGATCTTCAGATCCAAAGTCCTGATCGGTGGTGAAGTAGTTTCCGAAGGCCTTGGCCGCAGCAAAAAAGCGTCACAGCAGGAAGCGGCATATAAGGCATTGATCAAAGTCAGGAGTTTTTAATGTTTCTTAAAAGTATTGAAATACACGGATTCAAGTCTTTTGCACAAAAGACTGTTCTTCAGTTCCATGAGGGTGTTACTGGTATTGTAGGACCCAACGGTTCGGGCAAGAGTAATATCGCCGATGCCGTAAGGTGGGTTCTCGGCGAACAGAGCGTCAAGAGCCTGCGCGGCGGTTCCATGCAGGACGTCATCTTTTCGGGTACACAGACCAGAAAGCCTCTTAGCTATGCTTATGTAGCGATCACTCTCGACAATTCCGATCATGCATTAAATATTTCATATGAAGAAGTTACCGTTGCAAGAAGGCTTTACAGATCGGGCGAAAGCGAATATCTGCTCAACGGTTCTCCCTGCAGGCTCAAAGATGTCAATGAGCTCTTTTTTGATACCGGTATCGGTAAGGAAGGCTACTCGATCATAGGTCAGGGCCAGATCGACAAGATCCTTTCCGGTAAGCCTGAAGAAAGAAGAGAACTCTTTGATGAAGCGGCAGGTATCGTAAAATTCAAATACAGGAAGAATGCCGCTCTCAAGAAACTCGACAGCGAGCAGAACAATCTCGTCAGGGTAAATGATATCCTTGCCGAACTCGAGCGCCAGATCGGACCTCTCGAAAGACAGTCCGCCAAAGCAAAAGAGTGGCTCAAATATAAGGAAGAATTAAAGACTATCGATGTCAATTCCTTCCTTCTTGAAAATGAATCACTCAGAAAATCCGCTGCGGACCTTCAGGCCAGACTTGATGTTGCTTCAGCCGACTTTGACAGTACTTCCAAAGAATATGAAAAGGTAAAGGACGATTACAACTCCGTACGTCTCGAGATGGAGGATCTTGAAGAAGCCATCGAGCAGGCAAGAGAGCTTGTGACCGGTGCGGATTCAAACAGACAGAAGCTTGAAAGCTCCATAGAGCTTTTAAAGGAGCAGATCAATTCAAGCAAGGACAATATCGTACATTTTTCCGAAAGAAAAGAAGCACTTCTCGGGGAGATTGATAAGTATCAGGCCGAGAAGGATTCCATTCTTGCGGATAACGAGAGCGAAGAAGAGCAGGCACAGAAGGTTGAAGAAGAAGCCGCTCAGAGAAAGGAAGCTCTCGATAAGGCCCAGGAAGAGATACAGGAGCTCAATTCCAGGATCGAAGAGCATGCAACGGGCATAATGGATGAACTGAAAAAGCGTTCCGAGATACAGGGAAGGCTCAGTCATTACGATGCCGTTATGCAGCAGATTGAACTCAGAAAGGCCGAACTTCAGAGCAAGCTCTTAAGAGCACGTTCCGATGAGGAAGCCAGGGAAGATACGATCAAACAGTACGAGGAAGCATTCGAGAAGATCAGCGCAGAGATCGCCGAAATGAACAAGAATGCATCCGATCTCGAGTTCAAGGTAAGCGATTACAGATCAAAGCTCACCAAGAAGGATGAAGAATTAAGAAGCCTTCAGGAAGAGTACCATAAAGAAAATTCAAGATACAGGGCTCTTCAGGATATTGCCGAAGCTTATGAAGGATACGGCAATTCCGTCAAGAAGATCATGGAGCAGAAATCATCCGTGCCCGGTATCATAGGTGTCGTTGCGGATATAATCAAGGTTGATGACAAGTACGAGACCGCTATTGAGACGGCGCTCGGCGGAAACATTCAGAACATTGTCACCAAGGATGAAGCAACCGCAAAGAAAATGATCACTTTCCTGAAAGAGGGTAAGCTCGGAAGAGCAACCTTCCTTCCCATGGATAGCGTAAGAAAGCCCGAAGAACTCAAGGCAAAGGATGCCCTTAACGAAAAGGGTATGCTCGGGCTTGCCAGCGATCTTGTAGAGACCGACAAGGAATACGATGAGATCATCAAGTTCCTTCTCGGAAGGTTCATTGTTGCCGACAATATGGACAATGCAACCAAGGCCGCAAGGAAGTTCAACTACACCCTCAGGGTTGTCACCCTTGAAGGAGAGCTTCTTATGCCGGGCGGTTCCATAAGCGGCGGTGCTTTTAAGAACAATTCCAATTTCCTCGGAAAGAGCCGTGAGATAAACGATCTCAAGAAGAAGGTTGCAAAGCTTTCCTCCGATATCGAAAAGGCACAGAAGGATATCGAGGAGATCAGGGAGAACAGAAATACCTCCAGGACCGAACTAGATAAGTTAAAGCTCGAGATACAGAACAAGGTCATCGAGCAGAATACCGCGAGACTTTCACTTCAGTCCGAGCGTGACAGATTCAACGAAGAGAGTGAGAATGCCGTCAATCTCAAGCAGGAGCAGGCAGATATCGAAAAAGAGATCATCGATGCAGCAAATGCAAGGGATGAAGCTGCTGATATCCTTCAGGAATCCGAAAAGAACGAAAAGAGACTCCGTGAGGAAGAAGCCGATCTCAATGAGATACTCAAGGAAAAGCAGGCTGTCGAATCCGAAGCTGCTGCCCGCGTAAACGAGTGGGAAGTTGAAGTCCAGAAGATGAAACAGGCCAAGGACTTCAAGCAGGCAAATCTTACCCGTGTCGAGGAATCTTTGGAGAATGCAAATTCAGAGCTCGAGAATCTTAACAATTCAATCGAGTCTAACAATACTGCCATCTCCGATAAGGAAGTTCAGATCGAAGAGATCAGGAAGACCATTGAAGCTTCATTCGAGGAGCAGGAGAAGTCTGCAGAGCTTCTGAAGAATTCACTTTCCAAGAAGGAAGAACTCTCCAATAAACAGAAGGGCTTCTTTGATACGACGGAGAAACTCCAGGAGAAGATGTCCTCACTCGATAAAGAGGTTAACCGTCTTACCACCCAGAGGGATAAGGCGAATGAGACAATGGAGACCCGCATCAATTACATGTGGCAGGAGTATGAGATCACTCTCAGCCAGGCTGCGGAGATGAGGGATGAATCACTTAACGATCTTACCGTACTCAAGAGGGATGCGGCCGAGGTCAGGGACAAGATCAAGAAACTCGGCGATGTAAATGTCGGTGCTATAGAGGAGTTCAAGGAGGTATCCGCAAGATACGAATCCATGAAGACCCAGCACGACGATCTTATCGAGGCTACGGATACACTTAACAAGATCATCGAAGAACTCGATGAGAATATGAGAGCTCAGTTCTCCGAGAAGTTTGCTCTCATCAATGAAGAATATGACAAGGTATTCAGGGAGCTCTTCGGAGGAGGTAAGGGAACACTTACTCTTCAGGACGATGAAGACATCCTTGAATGCGGAATCAATATTTCGGCGCAGCCTCCCGGCAAGAAGCTTCAGAATATGATGCAGCTTTCCGGCGGTGAGAAGGCTCTTTCGGCTATCGCACTTCTTTTCGCGATTCAGAACCTCAAGCCTTCGCCCTTCGCACTTCTCGACGAGATCGAGGCTGCTCTCGATGAGAACAATGTAGGAAGATTTGCAAAGTATCTGCATAAGCTTACCAAGAATACCCAGTTCATTGTCATCACCCACAGAAGAGGAACCATGAACGAGGTAGACAGACTCTACGGTATTACGATGCAGGAGAAGGGTGTTTCGAGCCAGGTTGCCGTCAACCTGATCGAAGCCGATCTCGACAATTAACACTTTTGTGGGAGCTCAGGCTTTCACTGTGATCATTTATGGCATTATTCGGAAAAAAGAAAGAACAACCTGATAATGATTTTTCTGAAGCGCTGGCTAAGCTCTCAGCCATAGCCGATGAGGCCGAAAAGGATCCGATAGCAAGGGAACTCCATGAGGAGACACCCGTTGACGGAAGACTTTACGGACAGGAAGACAAGGAAGCGCTTTTCGAAAGGCTTAAGAGCGGAATGGCCCGTACAAGGGAGAACTTCTCCGCAGGTCTTTCATCAATCTTCACCGCATCCGAGATCGATGACGATTTCTATGATGAACTTGAGGAGTTCCTGATCGGTGCCGATGTTGGCGCCATACTTACCGAAGAGATCCTTGATGAGCTCCGTGATAAGATCAAAGAAAAACACCTCAAGAACCGTGCGGAGAGTAGGGATCTTCTCATCGAATCCATACGCACAAGGATGGAAGCCGGTGAGAATGCTTACGATTTCGAGAACCAGACTTCGGTCGTTTTTGTCATCGGAGTTAACGGAGTCGGTAAGACAACAACAATCGGAAAACTTTCATCCAAGCTTTCTGCGATGGGTAAAAAGGTTCTTGTAGCAGGTGCAGATACATTCAGGGCGGCCGCCGAAGACCAGCTCAAGATATGGGCGGAAAGAAGCGGTGTTTCAATAGTTACCGGCAAGGACGGACAGGATCCCGCATCGGTCGTATATGATGCATGTACCGCAGCAAGAGCCAGAAATACCGATGTTCTTATCATCGATACCGCGGGACGTCTTCATAACAAGAAGAACTTAATGGATGAGCTTGCCAAGATGAACCGTGTAATTGATAAGGAATTCGAAGCGGCGCACAGGGAAAATCTTCTTGTGCTCGATGCGACCACAGGACAGAATGCCCTGAACCAGGCTAAGGAATTCAACGAAGCCGCACCTCTTTCGGGAATAATACTTACAAAAATGGACGGAACGGCAAAGGGAGGGATCGCGATCGCGATACAGGCCCAGATGGGAATTCCGGTCAAATACATCGGAGTCGGAGAAAAGATCGATGATCTGCAGAAGTTCGATGCCGATTCATTCGTAAAGGCTATATTCGATATTGAATGATTTACGCGGGGAGCGAGACTCCCCGCTTGGATTATGGAGGTTCTTATGTCTAAGGAAATGCTTTCTCTTGATGCTTTTGAAGAAGCGTCGGAAGTTGTATCGAAGGTTGTAAGGGATACCAAGCTGGTTTATTCCGAATACTTTTCAAACCAGACAGGTAACAAGGTATATCTCAAACCCGAAAATATGCAGCTTACCGGAGCGTATAAGGTAAGAGGTGCATACTATACGATAAGCACTCTTTCCGATGAGGAGAGAGCAAAGGGACTTATTACCGCATCAGCCGGAAACCATGCACAGGGTGTCGCATATGCGGCTAAGGCATACGGAGCTAAGGCAGTCATTGTTATGCCTACCACGACTCCTCTTATCAAGGTAAACCGTACCAAGAGCTATGGTGCGGAGGTTATTCTTTTCGGTGACGTATATGATGAGGCCTGTGCAAAGGCACTCGAACTTGCAGAAGAAAAAGGATACACATTCATCCATCCTTTTGACGACCTCAGAGTTGCAACCGGTCAGGGTTCCATCGCAATGGAGATAGTCCGTGAGCTTCCCCTTGTAGACTACATCCTCGTTCCCATCGGTGGAGGCGGACTTGCAACAGGTGTTTCAACACTGGCAAAACTACTTAATCCCAAGATCAAGGTCATCGGTGTCGAGCCTGCGGGTGCCGCATGCCTTAAGGCATCGATCGAGGCAGGAAAGGTTGTTACACTCGACGGAGTAAATACCATCGCTGACGGTACCGCTGTCAAGACTCCCGGACAGAAGCTTTTCCCTTATCTGCAGAAGAACCTGGATGACATCATCACTGTCGATGATTCCGAGCTTGTTGTCTGCTTCCTCGATATGGTCGAAAACCACAAGATGATCGTCGAGAATTCCGGTCTTCTTACCGTGGCTGCTCTTAAGCATATGGAGGCTGAAGGAAAGAAGGTCGTATCTATACTTTCCGGCGGAAACATGGATGTCATCACCATGAGCTCCGTAGTTCAGCATGGCCTTATCGCAAGAGACAGGATCTTTACCGTATCCGTTCTTCTTCCCGACAAGCCGGGCATGCTTGCAAGGGTTTCCGGAATCCTTGCCGAGCAGGGAGGTAACGTCATCAAACTCGAGCACAACCAGTTCGTTTCGATCAACAGAAATGCCGCCGTTGAGCTCCGCATCACTCTTGAAGCATTCGGCACCGAGCACAAGACCCAGATCATCGATGCCCTCGAGAAGGAAGGCTACAGACCCAAGGTTGTTAAGACCAATATCTGAGAACAGGTATCTATCAACTTAAATTTTTTTAAGACACGGAATTTTTTCCGTGTCTTTTTGTGACCTGATACGTTTACTGTCCGTCATTTCAGATATAAGGGAAACTATGTCCCTTTGTAATATGAAATCAGACTTGCGGATATGTAACCGGAAGGAGAGTACAATGAGAAAAGCTTTGGCTATAATTATAATCGCAATGCTGGCTGTTTGCACAGGATGCGGGAATCCTGACTTAAGTCAGCTGAACTCTTTGGAGATACCCGAAGTTGTAAAGCCCGAGATTCCGGATATTGATCTTTCCGGAATAAAAGATGGTATGGAAGTGTTTGATCAGGTTATTATTGACCAGATTTATACAGATCATGAGACGGGAGTAAGCTTTACTCTTTTCAGGGCCGGTGATACATATTTCCTTAACAGGGATGATGCACCGGGTTGGAGAAGCATTGTTGGGACGGTTCCCGAAGAGGCGGAGCTTTCCGATTTCGGTTTTGCAAGGGTGAATGCGGATCTGGATATATATAACGGGGGCGAGGCCGGCTTTGTAAATGCACCTTACATTCAGGAGATCAACAGCTTTGAAAACATTTCCTATACAGATGCAGAAAAAGAAGGACTGTTTACTGCTTATGTTCCTGATGATATGTATTTTTCCGGTCCGCGTGTTTATGATGACGGTGAAAGAAAGTTTTATATAGTGTATTCCGTTCCAAATGAATACTGTCTGTATGAAGACGGAAAACCCTGCGGCAGATTTGGAACCTCATATGAAGTCGAAATAGCCATGGGACTGCGTCCTGACGTGCCTTACGGAACTGTTTTTGACTCAATTGGCAGTCTTCCCATATATGCATTCAGATGTGGCGAACGGTATCTTGTATATTCACGTTACGACGGAGTATCCGAATGGATGCCTCTTTTGAATGCCGACAGGGAAAATGCTCCGACAGGTTTTGAACTTGAAGACGGTGAAGCGATATACATAAACGGTGCGTCCATAGTACAGATGACCTGTGACGGAAGAAGTGAACTTATTGTAATCAGCACCGAAGATGCACATGAAAAGGAAAAGATCGGAATAAGCACACTGACACTAAAGGTATCCCCTGCCCATTGGGAGGAGGGAATCTTAGAAGGTGATACCGTGATGTATCAATACAGCGCCGGCGGAACGATGATACTTTATATAGACGGGAAATATCATGTTTACAGTGATAACAGCGATACGGTATATATCGGCACTTATGATACGGTAGAGGAAGTCGATGAGATCCTGGTAAAGTGAAACAGGATATAGGAACATGTGATACGTTTCGAAAATTACCGAAAAATCAATTATTTATTAAATTCATGGGTGTCAAGTAAAAATGCTTGACACCTTTTGCTATATATACTATTATATGCAAGGTGCGCATTTGGGAGAGGTGTACGCTTTATGAATGAGATCCTCGAAAAATCACTTCTGTATGATTTCTACGGCGAGCTATTGAGCGAGCACAGAAGGAAGGTATATGAAGCTTCGCTTTTTGAAGATCTTTCTCTTTCCGAGATTGCGGAGTCCGAAGGGATTTCAAGACAGGCTGTACACGATACCCTGAAGAACTGCGACAGAGCACTTATGAACTATGAATCAAAGCTTCACCTTGTCGAGAGATTTCTCAAGATAAAGGGTGAGGTTACCGAGATAGAAAAGCTTTCTTCCCTCGACGGGGATGAAAAGCAAAGGCTTACCGATATCGGCAGGATAGCGGAGAGCGTTTTGGGAGAGCTTTAATGGCTTTTGAAGGACTCAGCGAAAAACTTCAGAACGCTTTTAAGAGTCTTCGCGGCAAAGGAAAACTTTCTGAGGCTGATGTAAAAGAAGCTCTTAAGGAAGTAAAGGTCGCACTTCTTGAAGCGGATGTAAATTTCAAGGTTGTAAAGAATTTCGTCAAGACCGTTGAAGAGAAATGTGTCGGTGAAGAGGTCCTGAACGGACTCAATCCTTCACAGACCGTTATCAAGGTTGTAAACGATGAGCTCACCTCGCTCATGGGCAGTGAGACCACGGAAGTGGCTTTCAGACCCGGCAAAGAGATCACCGTCATCATGATGGTGGGTCTTCAGGGTGCAGGTAAGACAACGGCTTCAGCCAAGATGGCGGGACAGTTCATAAAGAAAGGCAAGAAGTCACTTCTTGTTGCCTGCGATATATACAGACCCGCAGCTATCGAACAGCTGAAAGTCAACGGAAGCAAAGTCGGCGTCGATGTTTTTGATATGGGAACGGATGTGAAGCCTCCCGTGATCGCCGAGAATGCCCTTGAGAAGGCAAAGAAGGAAAACTATAACGTTGTTATCCTCGATACCGCAGGACGTCTTCAGATCGATGAAGAGCTTATGAATGAGCTCAAAGAGATCAAGGAGAAGGTAGGGGTTTTCCAGACCATCCTTGTTGTCGATGCCATGACCGGTCAGAACGCAGTCAATGTTGCCAAGACATTTGACGAAGAGATCGGTATCGAAGGCGTTATCCTTTCAAAGCTCGACGGTGATACAAGAGGCGGTGCCGCACTTTCGATCAAGGCAGTTACCGGCAAGCCCATCCTCTATGTGGGTATGGGTGAGAAACTCACCGATCTCGAACAGTTCTATCCCGACCGTATGGCTTCAAGGATCCTCGGAATGGGTGATGTGCTCAGCCTTATCGAAAAGGCTCAGGCAAGTGTCACAACCACCGAAGAGGAAAGCCGCGGTATGATGAACCGCATGCAGAAGGGTAAGTTCGATTTTAACGATTACCTTGAGAGCATGAAGCAGATGAATAATATGGGCGGAATCGCATCCATTCTTTCAATGCTTCCCGGTATGGGTATCAACGCATCGGATCTTGAAGGTGCGATAGATGAAAAGAAGCTCCGTCAGACCGAAGCGATCATTCTTTCCATGACACCTGAGGAAAGAAGTAATCCCAAGCTTATGAATCCCAGAAGAAAGTTCAGGATCGCACAGGGTGCGGGACTCGATATCGCCGAAGTAAACAGATTCATCAAGCAGTTCGAACAGAGCCAGAAGATGATGAAGCAGATGGGCGGCATGGGAAAACGCGGCCGCGGAATGTTCCCCGGAATGGGCGGCATGGGCGGTTTGGGAGGAAGGAAAGGTTTTCCTTTTAAGTAAGATTGAATCCGGATTATTCCGTTTTCATATAAAAACTAATCGTATTAATTTATTTACGGAGGAATTTTAAAATGGCAGTT
>JAFZWW010000075.1 GCA_017617005.1 Lachnospiraceae bacterium | reverse complement strand
GAACATAAGGTATGCAAGTGCGGCGACCTTGGTGATTCCCATTACCGCAGCAACGGCATTTCCCTCTCCGATAAGTTCAAGTTCTTCGGTATCGATGAAATTGGTAATGGCAAAGCAGGTAGCGATCGTTCCGACAACGTTCTCTTTTGCGATGAAGCCGGTGATCGCAGCTGCAGCAAGCTGCCATGAAACGATGCCAACGATGGGTACGAGAAGAAGTGCGAAGGGACCTGCAACACTTGCAAGGATCGAGGTATCCTCCATTCCCTCTTCGACTGCTTCAAAGTGCCAGTTAAAGGACTGCATGATCTGAACAACGGTGTTGCACACAAGGATGATGGTTCCCGCTTTTACTATATATGCCTTGCCGCGCTCAAGCATGCTCTTAAGTGCAAATCCGAGGCTGGGAACCTTATATTCGGGAAGCTCGATGATAAAGAAGCTCTTGCGGTATCTTGCGCCTGTGATGGCCTTGATAAGAAGTGCTCCGAGAAGAACAAGGATAACGCCGAGTGCATAGCATACGAAGCTTACCCAGGTTGACTCAGGGAAGAATGCTCCGGCAAATAGTGCGATGACGGGAAGCTTAGCTCCGCAGGGCATAAATGTTGCAAGCATTGCGGTACTTCTGCGTTCTCTTTCATTCTTGATCGTACGGCATGCCATTATCGCAGGAATTCCGCATCCTGTTCCGATGATCATGGGAATAACGGATTTTCCGGAAAGACCTACTTTCTTGAAAATGGGATCAAGAACAACTGTAGCCCTTGCCATATATCCGCAGTCCTCAAGAAGTGCGATAAGGAAGTACATTACCATAACGAGGGGAAGGAATCCGACAACTGCTCCTACGCCTCCGATGATACCGTCGATAAGAAGTGCATAGAGCAGAGGATTTGCGTCGCCGAGCTGCTCTCCCGCCCACTCCTGGAAGGTCTCGATCCATCCGACAAGGATATCTGCAAGCCAGGTTCCCACGGTAGTCTGGCTGATATAGAAAACAACGAACATGATCGTCGCAAAGATGATTATTCCGAGAATGGGATTGGTAACAACCTTATCGATCGCATCTCCCTTATTCTTATCCTTGGTAAGAGTCTTTCTTACCTCTACATCCTTTACAACGCCGTTTACGAAATCGAATCTCTTTCTGTCGGCAGCTTCAACGGCTTCCTTGCTGGAAAGATCGACATCACCCTGATGATAGGGAGCCTTCTGTCCCTTACCCTCGAGACTTGCGGCAAGTGCGACTGCCTCTTTTATTCCTTTTTCGGAAGTGGATACCGTATTAATGACAGGGCACCCGAGCTTTTCGGCAAGAAGTACCTCGTTTATCTTGTTGCCCTTCTTCTCGTTGACATCGCTCTTATTGAGTGCGACAACTAAGGGAATTCCAAGTTCGAGAAGCTGTGTGGTGAAGAAAAGGCTTCTGCTGAGATTGGTGGCATCGACTATATTGATGATGGCATCGGGATGCTCATTCTTGACATAGCTGCTGGTGATGCTTTCTTCCGAAGTAAACGGTGACATGGAATATGCACCCGGAAGATCGACCGCGATCAGTTCCTTGCCGCTGTCGTTGAACTTATCCCTTATGCGGCTCTCCTTTCTGTCGACCGTAACACCCGCCCAGTTACCGATCTTCTCATTTCTTCCCGTCAGCGCATTGTACATTGTCGTCTTACCGCTGTTGGGATTTCCGGTCAGTGCAATCCTCATTTTTTCATCCTCTCTTTATATGTTTGATTTTGTATCACTAAGATCTTCAGATCTCTATAGCCTCCGCAAGTTCGGGATCGATGTTGTATCTCGCATCCTTTATCGAAACAACAAGATTTTTCTTCCTGTCAACAACCGTGATATTCTCACCGCTGTAGCAGCCCAGGGTAAAAAGAAAACTTTCCATTTCCTCATCGCCCTCTGTATCGATCTTCTTGATCACATATTCAGTTCCGAGCTCAGCATCATTAAGATTCATAATCATTTTCTTCTCCGTATTTGGGTTAGCATAATCTAACCTTATGTTAAAAAATATTGGTTAGCACAATCTAACCGTCATTCATTATAGTTAGTGATATCTAACTTGTCAAGATTATTTTCAGGTATATTTACACATTATATAGTTTTAATACATCCTGAATGGTATACTCTCTTTGGTACCCAAAAATAATGGTTTTCTACAATATCAGGGGGATCTTTATGGCATTACAGGAATCCGGCGAAATGTACCTCGAAACAATATATGTTCTCTCACTTGAGTCCGATGAGGTCAGGGCAATAGACATCGGAGAACATATGAACTTCTCGAAGCCCTCAGTCAGCCGTGCAATGGGACTTTTGCTGAAAGACGGATACATAACCAGGGATAAGGACGGCTTTATCAAGCTGACAAAATCCGGTGAGAAGATCGCCAAAAGGATATATGAGCGCCATACCGTTCTCTCCGAACTCCTGATCGGCATCGGTGTTGATAAAAAGACTGCCGCAGAGGACGCCTGCAGG
>JAFZWW010000074.1 GCA_017617005.1 Lachnospiraceae bacterium | reverse complement strand
GCAGTTAAGACTGAGGCTGAGCGTTGCGGTATGTATTTCGTAAATGAGAGATGGCTCGGCGGTATGCTCACCAACTTCCGCACCATCCAGTCCCGTATCGCAAGACTTCGCCAGATCGAGAGAATGAGCGAGGACGGAACCTTTGATGTACTTCCCAAGAAGGAAGTTATCGGACTTCGTAAAGAGTGGGATAAGCTTGAGAAGAACCTCGGCGGAATCAAGGACATGACCAGAATTCCCGATGCTATCTTCGTTATCGATCCCAAGAAAGAGAACATCTGCGTACAGGAAGCAAGAGCTCTCGGCATCACCCTTATCGGTATCGGCGATACCAACTGTGATCCCGATGAACTTGATTTCATCATTCCCGGTAACGATGACGCTATCCGTGCCGTAAAGCTTATCGTAAGCAAGATGGCTGATGCTGTTATCGAAGCAAGCCAGGGAACCTCTAACACAGATGCAGCTGAAGAAGCTCCTGCAGAGGCATAATTCATTAGTAACAGTTAACCTGATTTTTTAAGGAGAAATATTATGGCAGAAATCAGTGCTTCCATGGTAAAGGAGCTGCGTGAGAAGAGCGGCGCCGGAATGATGGATTGTAAGAAGGCTCTTAACGAGACAAACGGCGATATGGATGCCGCTCTCGAGTTTCTTAAGAAGAACGGTCAGGCTAAGGCTGAAAAGAAGGCCAGCCGTATTGCTGCAGAGGGTATCTGCTGCATCGCTACCGAAGGCAACACTGCCGCAGTAGTTGAAGTTAACTCTGAGACCGACTTCGTTGCAAAGAATGAGAAGTTCCAGAACTTCGTTAAGGAAGTTGCAGAGCAGGCTCTTAAGTCAGATGCCGCTGATATCACCGCATTCATGGCTGAGACCTGGACCAAGGATTCTTCCAAGACCGTTAATGATGTTCAGGTTGAAATGACCGCTACCATCGGAGAGAAGATCTCCATCAGACGTTTTGCAAAGGTTACCGCTTCAGGCGCTGTTGCTACTTATGTACACGGCGGCGGAAGAATCGCAGTTATCGTTGAAGGCACCGTAGCAGGAACCGAAGAGGCTCTTACCAACGTAGCAATGCAGATCGCAGCTATGAACCCTCAGTACATTTCAAGAGATGATATCTCTGCAGAAGAGATGAAGAAGCTTGAGGAGATCACCGTTGATTCAGCTCTCAACGATCCCGAGACCCTTCCCAAGCCCATCCTCGGAAAACTCATCGAGAAGGCTCTTGCTGACAAGCTCTGGAGCGATGAGGATGTTGCCGCATATGAGAAGGAGAAGAGCAACAAGTATCTCTTCAATTTCCTTTCAGACGCTGCAAAGGCTGCTCTCGCAGGACTTGCAATGCAGGATAAGGAGAATATTGTTGCAGACAAGATCTTCAGCGGACTTGCTCAGGGACGTATTTCCAAGCAGCTCAAGGATATCTGCCTCATGGATCAGGTCTATGTTAAGGCTGAGGACGGAAAGCAGAACGTTGCTGCTTACCTCAAGAGTGTGAATGCAGACCTCAAGATCGCTAACTACGTTCGTTTCGAGACCGGCGAAGGCATGGAGAAGAAGAACGAGGATTTCGCTGCAGAAGTTGCAAAGCAGATGAACGGCTGATCACAATCATAAATCAAACAGAAAGAGTCAGGAGATAACTTCTCCTGACTTTTTTGTTACACCGCGGGTCCTGCCGCTTAGTATGAGTCTTCTCGCTTTTTCACCGTCAGGCGCGAAACCGGTTCGACGATATCTTAAACTCATGCCGCAGGCCACTCACTACGTTCGGGCCAAGCGTCCGTTTCTAACGCAGACGGTGAAGCTCGAATCCTCATACATCCGCGTCACCCGCAAAGAAAAAAAGAGAGTCAGGAGAAGTTATCTCCTGACTCATCTTTTATGAATTTCTGTTTGTACGGGATGTTCCGTGGAGGATCAGGTTTTCGTCCGAAGGATCCATCTGTATTATCCTTCCCTTCGAATCGTACTGGGTGAGAAGATTGGATGATATCGCGGGCCTTCTTTCACCGCCTCTTGTGATGATCTTTTCGAACTTCTCATCGTCACCCGAAAGGAGAGCATCCTTGATCGCTCTGTCTTCAAAGGGCTTGATGTGGTCCTCGGAAAGAGAGTCGATGTTCTTATCGAAATCATCGTCCGGTATGGATGAGAATTCTTCTTTATCCGTTCCCTTGTGGAAATTCAGGGAATCCTGTTCGTGAAGCGGATCTATCTCACCGGTTTCAGCTTGCCGTATTGTTTCGGATTTTCCGTCATCCGACTGGGGAGCACCGTCGTTTAAGGGTTTGCTTTCCCAGATATTGCCGAATATCCTGAGGATGTTGGCCCATAAGCCTGACAGGAATTCCTTTATTCCCTTTACGAGATTTTTGGTATCTATCGCACCGAGTGGAGCTTCGGGACCGGGTTTTTCAATGATCGCATCACCTGCGGGTTCCGGTGAAGGTTTGCTTTCTTTATTTTCCGTTTTCGGGGCATGATCGTAATAGACTCCTTCATCCTTCGCGGATTCTTCCGCAAGAGCCTGATCCATGGAGAAAGGAGCGGCACCGGAACCGCCCGTATTTTTGCCGGAAGCGGCTCCGACTCTTTGAGTCGTATAATTTTGTACTCGAGATACGGGTTCTATCATTTTATGCCCTAAATACAATGTTTATGATATAATCTTTATATCTTCTATTAAGTATTTTATCTTTTATTGACCCGGTGGGCAAGTTTTAGATATGTGCCCGTCAGGCGGAGCGGATATGGAAAAGAACAGCAAGATATATGTTGCCGGTCATAAGGGCATGGTCGGAAGCGCTATCCTCAGAGAACTTCAGAAACAGGGATACGAAAACTTTGTCCTGATGACACATTCGGAACTTGATCTTTGCGATCAGAGGGCTGTCGAAGACTTTTTCGAAAGTGAGAAGCCTGATTACGTATTTCTTGCGGCAGCCAAGGTGGGCGGTATCATCGCTAATTCCGAAGCACTTGCCGATTTCATGTATGACAATATGATGCTTGAGATGAATGTTATTCACTCGGCATTCAAGAATAATGTCAAAAAGCTCGAATTCCTGGGGTCTTCATGCATCTATCCGAGAATGGCACCCCAGCCCATGAAGGAGAGCTGTCTTCTTACATCGGAACTGGAAAAGACAAATGAAGCATATGCGCTTGCCAAGATATCGGGACTTAAATACTGTGAATTCCTGAACAGACAGTACGGTACCGATTATATCTCGGTAATGCCTACGAATCTCTACGGTCCCAATGACAATTATCATCCCACACATTCACATGTTGTACCTGCACTCATAAGGAAGTTCCATGAGGCGAAGGTAAACGGTGATCCTGAAGTAATATGCTGGGGTGACGGTTCTCCGCTTCGTGAGTTCATGTATGTGGACGATCTTGCGGAGCTCTGCGTATTCCTTATGAATAATTACAGCGGAAATGAAACCGTAAATGCCGGTACCGGAAAAGAGATCACGATAAAGGAATTATCGGAACTTGTTGCAAAGACTGTCGGTTACGAGGGGAAGATAGTCTGGGATACATCCAAGCCGAACGGAACACCGAGAAAACTTCTTGATGTATCAAAGGCCGAGGGCCTTGGATGGAAGTATCATACTGAGCTTGAAGAAGGACTCAGAATTTCTTATGAGGATTTTTTGAATAACCCGATGCGAGCTGAGAGATAGTGTTTTAAAGCCTTAATGACCTGTAATCTTACACAAGAAAGGAAACAGATCTATGGAAGAACAAAACATTCACACTCAGGAAATTTCGGTCGGTAACAAGAGGCTGTTGCAGTCTGCAACTATACTCTGTGTACTGATCACGCTGGCCTACATTCTGGAGGTTGTAAAGGGAGCAAGAACCATAGGCTACACTGTTGCGGTCATTGTACTTGCACTAGGGCCCCAGATTGCGGGATGGATCGTTTATTCGGGCAACAATGCTTCAAATCTTGTAAAACATATCGTTGCCATCGGATATGCCGTAATGTATTGTTTTGTTCTTTTTACCACGACCAATATCCTCGTTTTCACATATGTCATTCCCATGCTGGTAATACTTACTCTTTTCGATGATAAGCAGTTCATCACTATCATCGGTGTGGGCGTTGTTGTGGTAAATATCATTTCAATCATTATTTCACTCAAGAACGGTGTTATTCAGGATACTGCGGTTGCCGAGATCCAGGGACTAGTTGTCCTGATGATAGTTATTTACCTGCTCATGGTAAGCAACACCAATCATAAGCTCCAGCTGGCACGCACACAGACACTTGAGGACGCCAATTCCAAGACCACCGAGCTCCTCGAGAATATTCTCACGGTTTCCGACAGAGTAACCGCAACTGCGGAAGAGCTCGCCGGTGAGATGTCCGCTCTTAAATCCTCCATCGATCAGACCATCGATTCAATGGAAGAAGTAAGACAGGGTACCAATGAATCCGCTGAGGCCGCACAGTCACAGCTTGAACAGACCACCCAGATCTCCGATCATATCGAGACCGTAAGAAATTCTTCCGATGTCATCACCCAGAATGTTGAGCTCGCAGCCGACGCCGTAGGCATAGGCCAGCAGAACATCCGCAGAATGACCGAGCTTACCGGAGAGGTTGATTCCGCAGGTAAGGATGTTGCCGGAGCTCTTGAAAAGTTCAAGAAGACTGCCGATGAAATGAACTCGATCACCGTCATCATCACCGATGTCGCCTCTCAGACCAGACTCCTTGCACTCAATGCTTCGATCGAGGCTGCAAGAGCGGGAGAGGCAGGAAGGGGCTTTGCAGTCGTTGCAAGTGAGATCTCGAATCTCGCAGGACAGACCACCCAGGCTACCGAGAACATCAATACTCTTATCGCCGATGTTGTCAGCCAGGTCGGAAACATGGTCACCACCATTGAAAAGCTCCTTCAGATCGACGATGAAGAGAGTAAGTGTGCCGCAGATACCGCAGAAAGCTTTGCGAAGATCTCCGGAACGGTCGATATCATTAAACAGCATACGGCTGATCTCGACAGCCTTGTCGGAAGACTTTCACAGGCCAATGATGAGATCGTCAACAGCATCCAGACTACATCCGCAGTTTCCGAAGAGGTTACCGCGCATGCAACGGAAACATATGACGCAAGCAGACAGAACCAGGATATCGTTAACAATATAGGTAAGCTGGTCAACAGTCTGAATGAGGATGCCGAGCTTCTGAAAGCCGGAAGATAAGATTGTTTTTTCGGAAAATAAAATAAGATTTGACACGGTCAGAGCAATTGTATACAATAATACAGGCCTTGGCCGTGTGTTTTTATGTCTATACGCAGATGCGTAGGAGGTTGATAATGGAAGAAGATGTCAAAGAAGGCACTTCCGATAAATATTCTTTGAGGGGAAGAGTATTTTCGAGGCTCAGGGAGGATATCCTGAACGGAAAATATGACGAGGGAGTTGAACTCAGGGAGATTGCCATAGGCGAGGAACTCGGAGTAAGCCGTACTCCCGTAAGAGAGGCATTCAGACAGCTTGAACTCGAAGGCCTTATTAAGATCATTCCCAACAAGGGTGCATATGTTGTCGGTATCAGTGACAAGGATGTAAGGGATATCTATATCTTAAGATCCAGACTTGAAGGTCTTGCCGCAAGATGGGCCGTAGACAACATCACCGAGGAACAGATGGAAGAGATGGAGGAGAATGTATATCTCGCCAAGTTCCATACCGAGAAGGGTCATAACGAGCAGATATTCGAGCTCGATAACCGTTTCCACGAACTTCTTTATGAGGCATCCGGTTCGAAGATCCTCGAGCATCAGCTCAAGGATTATCACCAGTATGTTCTCAGGATCAGAAAGAAGACTCTTGCAAGTGCGAAGAGAGGAACCCAGTCCAATCTCGAGCACGAAGCGATCCTCGAAGCGATCAAGAACAAGAACCATGATGATGCCGAGAGGCTTGCTCATGAGCATATGATCAACGCCTATAAGAATATGCTCGATAACGGACTCATTAAGCCCGAATAAAATAAATACACGGGTCCTGCCGCTAAGTATGACAATTCTCACTTTTCGGCGTCAGGCGCGAAACCTGTTCGACATTTGTTTTAATTCATGCCGCAGACCACTCACTTCGTTCGGGTCAGGCGTCCGTTTCTAACGCAGACGCCGAAGCTCGAATTATCATACATTCGCGTCACCCGTGGACTATACGTTTATACAGTGTTATAAGGAGATTTATGATGGATAAGATTCAGATGAAGACCCCTCTTGTCGAGATGGACGGAGATGAAATGACCAGGATCCTCTGGAAGATGATAAAGGATGAGCTTCTTACTCCCTATATCGATCTTAAGACAGAGTATTACGATCTCGGACTTGAGCACAGAAATGAGACCGATGACCAGGTTACCGTAGATTCGGCCAATGCAACTCTTAAGTACGGCGTAGCGGTAAAGTGTGCGACCATCACCCCCAATGCCGCAAGAATGGATGAGTACAAGCTCAAGGAGATGTGGAAGAGCCCCAACGGAACCATCCGTGCGATCCTTGACGGAACCGTATTCAGAGCACCCATCCTTGTAAAGGGTATCAGACCCTATGTTTCAAACTGGACCAAGCCCATCACCCTTGCACGTCATGCATACGGTGATGTTTATAAGAATACCGAGATCAAGGTTCCCGGTGCCGGAAAGGCAGAGCTTGTATTTACCGCTGCTGACGGAACCGAGGTAAGAAAAACCATCCATGAGTTCGACGGTCCCGGAATCATCCAGGGAATCCATAATACAGATAAGTCCATCACAAGCTTTGCGAAGGCATGCTTTGAATATGCGCTTTCAACAAAGCAGGATCTGTGGTTTTCGACCAAGGATACCATCTCCAAGACTTATGACCATAACTTCAAGGACATCTTCGCTGATATGTACGAGAAGGAGTACAAGGAGAAGTTCGAGAAGGCAGGAATCGAATATTTCTACACTCTCATTGATGACGCGGTTGCAAGAGTTGTAAGAAGCGAAGGCGGATTCATCTGGGCATGCAAGAACTATGACGGTGATGTAATGAGTGACATGGTTGCAACCGCTTACGGCGATCTTTCCATGATGACCTCCGTTCTTGTTTCTCCCAAGGGAGTTTATGAGTACGAAGCGGCACATGGAACCGTACAGAGACATTATTACAAGCACCTCAAGGGAGAAAAGACTTCCACCAACTCCATAGCTACGATATTCGCATGGACCGGTGCCCTCAAGAAGAGAGGAGAGCTTGACGGAATCACGGAGCTTACCGCATTTGCGGAGAAGCTTGAAAAGGCCTGCATCAAGACCATCGAGGACGGCAAGATGACCAAGTCCCTTTCACTTATCTCTGACTGCAAGAATCCTACAATCCTTGATTCCGAAGGATTCATCAAAGCAATCAAAGAAACTCTCGAGACTCTGCTTTGATTCAATACATTGCAAATCAAAAGGGAAGCACATTATGTGCTTCCCTTATTTATTTACTTATCGAATCCACAATCGGAAGGAATCAGTATTTTCTTTTCGAGGCCGCGGTTTCCTGGAATGGCATAATATCTACCTCTTCCTTTCTTTTTGAGTCTGTGGTACTTTTCGAAATAGATATAGTTCATTCCGTCGGGGAATTTCTGATTGGTTATTATCGCTTCTGCAACTTTCTTCTGAAATTCATCATCGTGGATCATTTTGCTGAATTCCTTTGCATTCGTTTTACGCTGATTCTTAACAGCACCTTCGATCATCGCCCGTTCTCTCTGTCTTCCTTTGGGAGTTTTGAATCCGTCTGAGGTGTTCATTGCGATAACAGATGCGGTATTGCTGTTCAGATTGTTATAACCTTCCACAAATACGTATCCGGGATGTTCTTCCCTTGTTTCTTTATCATGCATGAGAAATTCCATCAGGAAAGAACAATCCATTATTCCGTCAATAGCATCATTATTGCTGTCGATCAAAACGTAAGCAAAACATATGATTATTGTCAAGATAAGCAAAGGAACCCAGATGACTGGCGGAATGGGAGTGAACATAAGAGTCCATCCGAACATGACGCCGAGAAATCCAATTATGGCAAGTATGGTCGTAAGCGGAGACTCTTTTCTTTCATTTGCATCTGGTCTGAGAAATGATCTTACATAAGTGATATCGTACTTGGCTCTTGTTGACGGGTCCATATGATTCCTCCTTTGAATAGTAAATTAATAATCCAGAAAAATCCCCCCGTCAATTTCTGTTAGGTTAACTGAGCGCTTCCCACTTTTCCATCAATTCTTCGAGTTCGGTCTCGAGTGCCGATCTTTCTTTTGACAGTTCGTTCAGCTTGCCTGAATTGGTTGCAATATCGGGCTCGGACATTTTCTCATCAATTTCGGAGATGCTGTTCTCAATCTGTTCGATCCTGTCTTCACACTTTTTAAGGTCATTGGCCTTCTTTCTTGCTTCGGCCTGCTGCGCTTTCTGTGCTTTCCAGTCGGCGGCACTGTCGCCTGATGTACCCGGAGCTCCTGCAGCCCCCGGTACGGAAACGTAAGAGGAACCTGCCTCGGAAGCGGCTGTGGAAGGTGTTCTGTAAACGTCACTTGCCTTTCTTACGTCCTCCCTCTTTTCGAGATAGTAATCGTAATTGCCGATGTAATTGTCGAAGTATCCCTCATGAAGTTCGATGATCCTTGTTGAGATCTTGTTTACGAAGTATCTGTCGTGGGATACGCAGATGATAGTGCCTTCAAACTCGGAGAGTGCCTGCTCAAGTATTTCCTTGGTAGTTATATCTAGGTGATTGGTGGGCTCGTCGAGTATCAGGAAGTTCGCATCGGAGAGCATAAGTTTTGCCAGACTTACACGGCCTTTTTCGCCTCCGCTCAGGAGTTTTATCTCTTTGTAAACGTTATCGTCAGTAAAAAGGAATGCTGCCAGAACGGTCCTTATCTGAGTGATCGTCATATCGGGATGCTCATCCGAGATCTCGTCATAGATGGTCTTTTCGGGATCCAGTACCAGATGTTCCTGATCGTAGTATGCGGTCTCGACATTGGTTCCCCATTTAAAGGATCCCGTATCGGCTTTCTCCAGTCCGTTCAGTATCTTCAGGAATGTGGTCTTTCCTGTTCCGTTGTCTCCGATGATGCAGACATGTTCGGCGCGCTTTATCTCGACATTCATATTACTGAAAAGAGTACGTCCGTCGAAAGACTTGGACAGATTCTCAACGGTCAGTACATCATTTCCCGGAACCTTTGAAGGCTTGAAACGGAGATTTATCTCATTGCTCATTACTTCGGGACGGTCGAGAACATCTATCTTCTCAAGAGCTTTTTCACGGCTCTCGGCTCGCTTGATCGACTTTTCCCTGTTGAAGCTCTTAAGCTTGTCTATTACTTCTTCCTGGTGCTTTATTTCCTGCTGCTGGTTCAGATATGCTTTCATCTGTGCCTCAAAGAGCATTTTCTTCTTGGCTGCGTAATCGGAATAATTACCTTTGAAAGAAGAGACATGTGTGTTTTCGAGCTCGAGTACGGTATCGGCTATCTTGTCGAGGAAATAACGGTCGTGGGAGACTATAAGTACGGCTCCGTCATATGTACTCAGATATCCCTCGAGCCAGATGACGGAATTCATATCGAGATGGTTTGTGGGCTCGTCGAGTATGATAAGGTCCGGCTTTTTGACAAGTATCGCACCGAGTGCAGCACGGGTCTTCTGGCCGCCGGAGAGAGTTGAAGCTTTTCTGTCGAAATCCTCCTCGGTAAATCCCAGACCCTTTAAGACGCCTACGATCTCTGATCTGAATGTATATCCGCCTTTAAGATCGAATTCCGTACGGAGCTTTTCATATCTTTCGCAGATCACGCTTACATCCTCGGCATCAGCCATACGGGCTTCAAGTTCACGGAGATCTTCCTCCATCTTTACGAGCTCGGACCTGCAGGCCAGCATTTCTTCAAATATGGTACCGCCGCCGGTAAATGTGCCCTCCTGAGCAAGATATCCGAACGATGAATCCTTTTCGTAAGTTACAATGCCGGTATCAGGCTCCGATTCACCCGTGATGATGCGCAGAAGAGTGGTCTTGCCTGATCCGTTTGAACCGACGAGAGCTGTTTTCTGCCTTCTTTCAACGTTAAAAGAAACCCCGCTTAAGATAGGGCCGGTCTCAAATTCTTTTGAAATATTGTTTACGCTTAATAACATGCCCAAAAGTATACCACAGTTGAAATAATTAGCGAAGATATCGAATTATTCTATATTGCACCGTGGCACCCTGTAATTGACAAGAATTTAACAGAAATCTATAATTATAAACGTGTTTTTATGCACTTTAAGCGGAGGTGTACTTTGGATAAAGATATTTCTCAAGCCGTCATCGGAAGGCTTCCCAGATATCTTCGTTATCTGGGTGAACTGAAGGATAAAAACGTTGAGAGGATCAGCTCATCTGAGCTTTCCGTTCTTATGAAAGTCACCGCATCCCAGATCCGCCAGGATCTCAATAATTTCGGCGGTTTCGGCCAGCAGGGATACGGCTATAATGTCGACTATCTGTATTCTGAGATCAGTAAGATCCTCGGTCTTGAACATCAATATAATTTCATCATAATCGGAGCCGGAAACCTCGGAAAAGCACTCGGAGGATATCTTAATTTCGAGAAGAGAGGCTTTATTCTCAAGGGCATGTTTGATAAGGATCCCGCACTCATCGGAACCGAGGTCAGGGATGTGAAAGTCATGCCCATGGATGATCTTCCGGCATTCATCAGATCAAATGACATAGATATCGCCGTGCTCACCATCCCCAAGGAAGGTGCGGTGCTTGTTGCCAAGGTGCTCGTCGAAAACGGCATCAAAGCTATATGGAATTTTGCTCATGTTGATCTTGATGTGCCCGAATATGTGCAGGTTGAAAATGTTCATCTTTCGGACAGTCTCATGAAACTTTCCTACAATATTTCCAGCTACATGGAAAACAATAAATAATCATGGCTAGATCTGGACAGGATAAAAAAGAACAATTTGAACTCTCGCTCAAGGGTAAGGACGTTCCCGCACTCACACTTGATCAGAAATGGTATCACCTCCTCGGAAAAGTAGGTGATGAGGATATCCGCGGCCTTGAAAAGAAGCTCAACGAGCTTCTCAAAAGGCAGGGTAAGATCAATACCGAGACCCGCGAGATCAAGAAGGTCAAGCGCCGTCTGATGGATGAGATCGTATCCCTCATGGACGAACAGCAGGGCGGATCCGACGATGCCGAATCCAAGATAGCCGAGAACAAGAGACTGCTAAAAGAATGCAATGACAAACTGGATTCCTACGAGGATGAGATGATCGAACTTCCCCGTATGATAGACAGCGTCAATAAACAGCTTCTATGCATCACCATGGAGCATTGCTACGAGACGATGCAGGAAAATACGGATGACATCGAAGAGCTTGAGGACTGGATCCGCAACATCAGGATCGAACTTAAGAAGAATCTCATCCGCAAGCAGGAAAAAGAAGCCAAGAACCACGAGATCTACAAATACATGCATGATATCTTCGGCGCCGATGTGGTCGATCTTTTTGACATGAGATACAATCCCGAGGAAAAGCATCCCCGTACCGCTGAGGAAGTTGCAGCCGAGAAGAAAGCACAGGAAGAAAAAAAGGACAACGGTTAATACCGCAGATTTCAAGTCCCGCGAAAGGAAGCTATGTGGGTTCAGACCAAGGACCAGATCAATGATTGCATAAAGACTTTTGAGAGGGGTGTGGCATATGTCGACCTTGATGCCATCATCTCAAACATGGATTCCATGCATTCCCTTCTCAAAAAAGACACCAGGATGTATGCCGTCATCAAGACAAACGGCTACGGACACGGAAGCCTTCCCATTGCCAAGGCTCTCGAGAGCGTTCCCTACGTCAAGGGTTATGCCGTTGCGACTGCCGAAGAGGCGTTCGAGCTTCGTGCGGACGGTATAAAAAAAGACATCCTGATCCTCAGTTATACATTCCCTTATTCATACGAAAAACTGATAGCTGAAGATGTCCGCATCACGGTATTCAGGAAAGACACCCTTGCCAGACTTTCCGCTGCCGCTGCTGCGGTCGGAAAGAATGCGATCGTCCATATAGCGGTTGATACCGGTATGGGAAGGATAGGAGTGACCCCCGACAAGAACGGTCTTTCTTTTGTCAAAGAGGCACTCGATGCCCCTAACATCATCGTTGAGGGCATATTTACCCACCTTGCCCGTGCTGATGAAAAGGATAAGAGTTCGGCGCTCGAACAGCTCCGGAGATTCAAAGGATTTCTTGATGATATCTCCAAGCAGGCCGGTGCAGTGATCCCCGTTTCCCATATTTCCAACAGTGCCGCGATATTAGAGCTTCCTGAGAGCTATCTGGATGCCGTCAGGGCGGGTATAACCATGTACGGCCTCGCACCTTCGGACGAGGTGGATATGGATAATATCAGTCTTAAGCCCGCGATGAGCCTTTTCAGCCATATAACGTACGTAAAAAAGGTATATCCCGGCCAGAGCATCAGCTACGGTGGTATTTTCACCGCAGATAAGGAGATGACGGTTGCGACAGTTCCCCTCGGATACGGCGACGGATATCCCAGGACCCTTACCGGCAAGGGAGAGGTCCTTGTAAGGGGCAAAAGATGCCCCATCCTCGGAAGGATCTGTATGGATCAGTTCATGATCGATGTTTCCTGTTTTGAGGACATAAAAGAAGGCGAAACGGTCACCCTGCTCGGATATGACGGGGATGAGCATATTTCGGCCGAGGAACTGGGCGAAAAGTCGGGCAGATTCAACTATGAGCTTGTCTGTCTCATAGGCACCAGGATCCCCAGGGTTTACACCCTCCACGGCAATCCCGTTTTAGCCCTTAGTTCCACGTAAAAAAGGCTTCCCGCCATGGCTTTGTTTAGATGTTTTTTAGTTTACTAAACATGGGCAAAATGGTAAAATAGATTGATTGCATAAATTTAAGAAAAAATTGAAACGAGAGGTTTAAAAATGTCAGGACATTCCAAATTTGCAAACATCAAACACAAGAAAGAAAAAAATGATGCCGCAAAAGGAAAGATCTTTACCATCATCGGAAGAGAGATAGCGGTTGCGGT
>JAFZWW010000073.1 GCA_017617005.1 Lachnospiraceae bacterium | reverse complement strand
TTTATTATGATAATGGACAAAAGCAGATAACACGAATGTTAAACAGCGTTTTTGCTACTGAATTCGTGGAATACGATATTCGTAGGGTATTACCTAAAGATTACAAGCTTTTTCAAGCAGCAGATTTAATTTGTACGTTGGCGTTGATAGACGCAAAATGCAAGAATGGAGATTTAAATAAATCAGAAATAGCTGTATTCCATTCAAAAAGAGAGTTGTACAAACAGTTTATTCGCCCTATGAGAAAGAAAGAGTTTAATTCAATAATAAATAAGTAATGATCTACGTATGGGAAAATGCCTGAGAAACGTGTACCTTTATAAACAGACCGGGATTAAGAGAAAACGTGCCTATTAAAAGGGGGATTATCATTGATAGAAATTTCAAAATCAGATTGGAAACTCTTTAGAGAAAGAGTCGGTTCGTGGCAGGAACATTATATGGAAAAGCTGCTGAAGCAGTATATTGACATCATCGGTGCTCCGGGAAAAGCTTATGAGCGCTTCTGGGAGCTTGAGAGGATAATTATGGAGGATCGAAAACATCCAGGGGTGATCCTTGATCTCAGAAAATCGGATGCAATATGTGATATTGTCGCGCTTATAAAACAGAAGGTGATCACGATGGAAGAGCTGGACGGGTTTAGCGAGGGGCTGGTTGATGCTGTAAAGCAGATGGTGAGCCGATTCTGATTTATACGATTCTTTGTTTAACATAGTACATAATCGTGCATTTTTTTCGGGTACATGGTACCTATACGTAAGGAGGAGGTAGACTAATGGGGCTTCTTGAAATCGCTAGCAGTAAATCTGTTTGGCGGGGAATTGAGTATTATAAAAACAATAATGTCATTTCGGTTGAGCAGGTAGAAGATGGGGTCTATGATGGAATCGTGCGAGGAAGCGCAGACAAAAACTATTCGGTTCATGTAGATACGATTCATCCACGTAAGTCCACGTGTGATTGCCCGCTGGCAAATGGGAAAATGATCATTTGCAAGCATATCGTTGCGCTTTACATCGCTACGGAACCGAAGGAAGAGGAGCGTTTTAAATCCGATTTAACTCCTTATGAATCTGAAGAAGATGAGCGACATGCCAAACGGTATGATTCGCTTATGAGTTGGGCGAAAAAGATGACTCCGAGCCAGCTGCGTGAAGCATATGTTGACACGATGATACGGCTTGAAGACTTGGAACGCAAGATGAAATATGGGAAGAAATAGAGGAAGGAATAGAGGAAGGAATACCGAGAAACGGGTGACAGGCACCAATGTTGATGAAACTGAGAGATTTCAAAATGGAAGATGCTCCGATCATAGCATCATGGCTTCGGTCGGAGGAAGAATTATATAAATGGTCGGCTGACAGGTTCAATAAATATCCCCTTTCGGGAGACGATATCATTGAGAACTATGCTCCGCAACTTAAGACAGGACGATTCTTTTCGATTACGGCCACGGATGATAGCGAGGAAATCGTAGGACATTTCATTATCAGATATCCGAGAGAAAATGATGACAGTTCTGTTCGCTTTGGATTCGTTATCCTGGACCCTGACCTGAGAGGGAAAGGACTCGGAAAAGAAATGATCCGGCTTGGCATTCAGTATGTAAAGGGGCATCTGTCGGCTTCAAGGATTGATCTGGGTGTGTTTGAGAATAATGGTAGCGCAAGACACTGTTACGAAGCTGCCGGTTTTAAGGAGTATGGCAGAAGAAAATGCGCTATGCCCATCGGCACCTGGAATTGCATCGATTTGGAGCTGTTCATAGGAAGAACGCTTGAAACAGAACGACTGATCATGCGCCGATGGGAAGATGCGGATGCGGAAGATTTATACAGATACGCCAGTAACCCTGATGTAGGCCCGATTGCAGGCTGGCCGCCACATCAGAGTATAGATGAGAGCCGTGATGTTATCAAGAATGTTTTTAACGGTAAAGAAGCCTATGCCATTTGCCTGAAAGAAGATGGCAAGGCGATTGGTGCAATCGAACTAAAGCTGAACGGGCACACCGATATGACTGACTGGGATGATGAGTGCGAAATGGGTTACTGGATTGGAAAGCCTTTCTGGGGACAGGGTATCATGCCCGAGGCTGTCAGAGAAATGCTTCGCCATGCTTTTGAGGATTGTGGAATGCGGAAGGTTTGGATTGGATATTATGAGGGCAATACGAAGTCGAAGCGTGTCCAGGAGAAATGTGGTTTCAGATATCAGTGGAAATCAGAGAATGTAGATGTGCCACTGATGCATGAGAAACGGACGGGACATGTAAGCTCCATTACCAAAGACCAGTGGCAGTTGATCAAATAAAACCGGTAGCTGGTAAATAACAATATAGAAGAGCCTGAGATATTAAAAAAGGCTGTACCCGAGCCATTGGGTGACAGGCACTGGGAACCGGAAATCTCGGATTCCGGTTCGGCTTCCCCATGGAAGAATGATGGAAAGCACTGTGGGGATGATACGAGACAGAATATATGAGGATGATGATCATGAAAAACAAGCGTGATAAAGCAGTTGAAATATTTGCTAAAAAAATGCACTGCTCACAGGCGGTGCTTGCGGCATTTTCGGAAGAATGCGGCATATCGGAAGCGCAGGCTTTCAGACTTGGATCCTGCTTCGGAAGCGGGATGCGTAAAGGCGAGGTCTGCGGAGCGTGTACCGGTGCACTTATGGTATTGGGGCTCTTATATGGTCAGGAGCACATCGGAAATCTTGAAGAGCGGGAATTATCCAATCGTATCAACGATATGTTTATGAACCGGTTTAAAGAGGTCAATGGTTCGTACATTTGTAACGATCTTCTTGGCCATGATGTTTCAACCCCGGAAGGAGTACAGAAGGCCAGGGCCGAAGGCTTGTTCACGGAATTCTGTCCCAAGATGGTTGCAAGCGCAGTGGATATTTTGGAAGAGATCATAGAGAAAATTGACGTAAAGTAAGATCGAGAAGATCAATGAGGCGATGGATATCGTGTTTTATGAAAAAAACTGAGTTTGAATGGAATTATGCCAAGGAAGATCTGATCCGTGCGGTCACCGCCCTTGGCCTGCCGGAAAACCTGGCTGTTCTTATCGCAAAACAGCTTGGCAGTCTCAAAGCGATAAGAAGAATGACCTCGTACCTGTGGCAAGCTAAGCCGAGGACAGCGGAAGAAGTAGTAGACGAAATGCTTGCAATTCACAGCGAGATCGAAGCATGGAGAGAGAAGAAAGCTAATGAAGAAGCTTTTGAGAAGTATAATCGCATGCTGCGAGACGAGCGGTAGAGATGAGAAATTTCGCATGGTGAATACAACACATGATTTTCTCGCATTTGCTGTCTCCACCTGCAATCTCGATGAGAGTGCGTTGGATGAGATTACTTGTATTATTATGTCCTTTCGGAGTATAATTCAGGTAGATGATTATAAGAACTTGTGAAGGGAGGTTGCATTATTATGCTGGAGAGAAATCAAATCGTATTTGTTACATATCTGCTGTATCAATTAGCCGAAGCATGGCAAATGTCACCTTCCGGAGTATATAAGAAATTGTCTGAGGCAAACGCTATTGATGGATATATACTGCCTTGTTATGATACGCTTCACACGCTAGGAAGTAAGTATCTTGTTGAAGATATTACTGAGATGATGGATGAAAGGGGCGTAAAGGTATGATTGTATATCATGGAAGCATAGAAGAGATTAATAAACCTGATGTTGATCATTCCAAGGAGTATTTGGATTTTGGTAAAGGATTCTATGTGACAACATACCCCAAACAGGCAGAACGATGGGCTGAAAGAAAAGCAATGCGAGCAGGAAAAGATAAGGCGATTGTCAGCGTGTATGAATTAAAGGATAATTTTAGCAATTATAAGGTTCTGAAATTTAACGATCCTGACGATGATGAAGCGTGGCTCGATTTTGTATGCGATTGTCGTGATGGTAAGGACAGATACAAGGAATATGACATTATAATAGGCGGTGTGGCAGATGATGATGTGTTTAAGTCTGTAGATATGTATCGCCGCGGAGTTTGGGATAAGGTGAGAACCCTTCAGGAACTTAAATACTACAAAAAGAACGATCAAATTGCGTTTTCGAATAATGCTGTTCTGAGCGATCTGCTCAAGTTCCAGTCTTCGTACCCAGTGGAATCTACTACGTGAGCGGAGTGTATGGCGAGAAATCGGAAGCGATAAAACCCGCTTCCAATGAGGAGTTAAAATGGTGTTAGAACATGATTTAGATGTTGTGTATAAACAGATTCTTGAAACCAGTATAATCGAGCAACTTGCTAAGACAAAGAACATTACGTCAAGGCAGGCGATGGATATATACTATAAAAGTAGGTTGTCCGAGCAGATCCAGTCCGGACAGTATGGAATTGAGAATCTGGATTACAAGTATCTGGCGGATGACCTCATCGAAAACGAGTCGGAATTGTTTGCCGGAGTCAAATGAAGGTACTGAAACTAGATATAAACTCCGGCCATCAGTTTATTAACGACGAACAGAGTTTAAATGCTTTAAAAAGAAATGCCGTGTCTCATATGTACATAGAGCAACTGTATAACATCATCCCCGACACGGATACAAGCTGGAAATCATCGTATATAGGTGCAGCTTGCAAATTACTAGACAGGCTCGCAGATGTATTTTACGCAAAGTCAAAGTAGACCTGCTTTTTTCATCAGCAGGTGTTTTTATTCGACACCCCGGATTTATCATGGTTTTATAAGCCTCAACCTCGACAAGAAAAATGCAAAAAAGTTAACTGAACCCGAAAAAATTCTATTATTCTCCGCCCTGATTTGGCAAATTAATAAATGTCGGGTCAGTAGCAGAAGACCACGTGTATAACAGGGAGAAAACAGAGTGAATAACAACAATCGGTGCCTTTATCAGAACAGTTTCGGAGGATTCCTTGAGGAGTCCGACAATCTGATATTTGGAATTATAAATGACAAGTATCACGGCGATACGCGTTCGACTACGAGAGAAGCGTGGAAGGACGAGATTACCATTATGAAAGATGTTGTTTCGCGTTTCGACGGTACAGATGGGAGGATCATATTTGAATACGATATTCCCCGTCTTGCAAAGAGAATAGATGTTGTTTTGCTCTACAGGGGAATCATTTTTTGTATAGAGTTCAAGGTAGGAGAGGACAAGATCCTGGAGGGTGATGTTGATCAGGTACTTGATTATGCTCTCGATCTAAACAATTTCCATAAGTTCAGTCAAGGAAAGGTTATAGTTCCTATCCTTGTCGCTACGAATTATGAGAAAAGATCCACCATTATCCAAAGATCCGGTTATGATGACAGCGTAATAAATCCACTGATTACGGGCAAGGACGGCATTTACGATTTGATCGACATGGCGCTTAAGGGATTTCCGAACGAGGCTCCGATTAATCCGGATTGGACTATAAGCCCCTATGCTCCGACGCCCACGATCATCGAGGCGGCCAGGTCACTCTATGAGAATCACACGGTTGAAGACATAACAAGGCATGAGGCGGACAAGGTCTCTACCGACAGGACCATAGCTTATATCCTGGATGTTATCAGACAAAGCAAGGAAGAGAAGAAGAAAAGCATTTGCTTCGTAACTGGAGTGCCGGGGGCAGGGAAAACTCTTGTAGGCCTTGATGTGGCAATTAGACAGACCTACCAGGGACAGAAGGAACCTGTGAAGGACGAAGGCGCGGTGTATCTGTCTGGTAATGGCCCTTTGGTTGCAGTCCTTACCGAGGCACTCGCAAGAGACAATCTGATAAAGTGCCGGGAGCGCCGCGAGAAGAAGAATAAATCAGATGCGTTGCGTGAGGTTGGCAAGTCAGTTCAGATGATTCACCGATACCGGGACAACATGCTGAAGAAAATCAAGAACCCTGTTGAAAACGGAGTCCTGGAGATAGATCCCGAGAAGGCAGTCAAGATGGAAGACGCCGGCTTCGCAGAGGTGGAGCATGTGGCGATCTTTGATGAGGCGCAGAGGTCATGGACACAGAAGAGACTCGCAGATTATCTGAAGCGAGGCGGCACGTACGGCAACAAGCTCAAGGTGCCCAATTTCCCTGTTTCTGAAGCTTCGTTCCTGATCTGGTCACTTGATCAGCGTGAGGACTGGGCTACGATTATCTGCCTTGTCGGTGGCGGTCAGGAGATCAACACAGGTGAAGCGGGAATCGCTGAGTGGATAGCGGCTCTCAATAGCGACTTCCCCAAGTGGGAGGTGCACATCTCTCCGAAGCTCACCGATGCGGAGTACGCTGAGGGCAGAGTAAACGAACTCTTAAAGGACAACAAGAGAGTAATATACTCAGAAGACCTGCACCTGAGCGTTTCGTTACGCTCCTACAGAGCAGAGAAGCTGTCGGCCTTTGTACATGCGCTGCTGTCCTTTGAAAAGGATGCTTCCGGTCTGTACGCTGATATCAAGGACAAGTACCCCATCGTCCTGACCAGGGACATGGACAAGGCAAGGAAATGGATCCATGAAAGGGTCAGAGGCTCGGAACGCACCGGCGTACTGGTAACCAAGGAGTCAGCAAGGTTTAAACCCCTGGCGATCCACATCCTGCCCTCCGGAGATGAAAATGCCATCCACTGGTTCCTCGAAGACAAGGAGGACACCAGATCCTCGAACTACCTTGAGGATGCAGCCACAGAGATCCAGGTTCAGGGCCTCGAGCTCGATTACACGTGCCTTTTGTGGGATGCTGACATGCGCTATGAAAAAGGGAAATGGCACTATTACACCTTTAACGGCCGAACGGAATGGACAGAACTGTCCGGAGATAAAGAAACTAAGCAGGAGCGCAGAAAGTATATGCTTAACGCATATCGTGTCCTCCTTACACGTGCGAGAGCCGGCATGGTTATCTGCGTCCCTGAAGGAAATTCTAATAAGACCCCGAATGGCTTCTGGGAGGATAGTACCCGCTTACCGGAGTATTATGACGGGACATATGCGTACTTGAAGAGCCTCGGGATTGATGAAATATAGAGCATTCAGCGAAAGAACAAAGACGGTGAAATGAAGACAGTAAGAGTAGTGGCAGCGGTAATCCGCGAAGGAGACAAGATCTTCGCAACCCAGCGAGGGTACGGAGAGTACAAGGACGGCTGGGAATTCCCGGGCGGAAAGATCGAGGAAGGTGAAACACCAGAGGAAGCGCTCAAACGTGAGATACTTGAAGAGCTTGACACCGAGATCACTGTCGGAAACCTTATCAAGAAAATAGAGTATGATTACCCGACATTTCATCTCTCGATGGACTGTTTCTGGGCAATCGTTAAATCGGGACATCTCGAGTTAAAGGAAGCCGAGGCGGCTAGATGGCTCAGTAAGGATGAACTTGATGAGGTGGAATGGCTTCCGGCGGACTTGGAATTGGTAGATAAAATCAGGGAAGGCTTGTAAAATGGACTCGATATTGATCAAAGACACAACGCGCGAGGAGCGTGAAAAGATAGTAGCGGAATCGTTAGGGAATATAAGCGGTTCTTGCGACGGTTGCATGGCAGGTCTCGCCGAGATGTATCAGGACTATATCGATGGGAAGAAAGAAATCCGTGATATAAACATGGAGTTTAATGCGCACTACGTTTCCGGCGCCGACGGACCGGAGAAGATGAGGTGTGAGTTTGTTTAAAGGATGATGGTTCCGGGATCGCTTGGGTGCGGAGTGCGGACCATAAGCTTTTGTAAGATACAATGACGAATATGTTGGTAGGAACATAAAAGTTCAGACACTGTCTGAACTTTTGAGAGGGCAACGGATTGTAACAAATATCACTGTGACCAGTGAGATATTCCAGAAAGGATTACGAATATGGGAAAGAACGATATACAAGTCGTAAACGGTGATGCGGATTACGAATTATTGCTTCAAAGCGTTGGTGAGGCATTACAGAGAGGCAGGAATGCTTTTGTGGCGGCCGCTAACAGTGCGATGGTTCATTCCTATTGGGAGATAGGACAGTACATTATTGAATATGAGCAGAAGGGACACGCCAAGGCAGAATATGGTTCGGATGTATTAAACCGTTTGTCGAGGGATCTGACAGACCGATATGGAAAGGGCTTCAGCCGCAGTAATGTGTTTTATATGCGCAAGATGTATTCAACATACCCGGAGCTTGGTCAGCTATCCGATATGCTCAGTTGGAGCCATTATATTGAGCTTTTGAAGCTTGACGACAATCTTGAATGGTCGTTCTATGAGAAGGAATGCGAATCTGAGCATTGGGGTGTCCGGGAGCTTAAAAGACAGATGAAGGCGATGCAAAAAATGTACTACTGAACAACAGATCGAAAAAGGCGGAGGTTACTCCGCCTTCTCTACTACCATATCCTTAATTGCAAAGTCTATGAGCTCTTCCGGTTTGGTTTCGGGATTAATCCACTCATCAATCTTGTCCTCCGGAAGCATGAGTGGCATCCTGTCATGGATCTTGAGTAGCTCCGGGGTGGGTTCTTTCGTGAGAATTGTAAAGACGGGGAAGCCGTCTTCAATGCGATAGAGGCCGCACAGCCATGTTACGGTGCTACCTGCGGGCTGTATGGCATATTTCTGTCCGGTGCGGGATTTACCTTCTGCGGTTTTGATATGATCCCATTCAAAGTAATAAGAAGCGGGGACGATGCATCTGTGAGATTTCCAGGCTTCTCTGAAGGTAGGTTTGGCAGCGGCGGTTTCGACTCTTGCGTTAAAGAGACTGTGTCTCTTCTCGGGTGATGAGAAGCCCCATTGCATAGGAAATGCGCTTCTGATCCCTTGGGAGTTCGGAGCTATGACGGGTACGATGTCAGTGGGGCGCACTTCACCGTAGGTTATAAGCGGTTTGCTGTGTGTTTCGATGAATCTTGAGGCGAGCGTAGAGCGCGAAACCGTGCTGAACACACCCTGTAGTTCGGGAACATCTCGGTCTATGTAATATCTGCAACACATAATGACTCCTTACTTTACGCAGAAACAAGCTTTCGGGTTAGGATTCAGTACCCGGTGGGGTATATGATACAAGAAAGATGTTGAAAAGTATATAAAAATCGATAAGAATATATGTAGCCGGGGATCCCGAACCGTGGGTATAAGCGTTCCTGCAACTCTCGGACAGGATTCTTGAGTTATGCGGACAAGATTTCTGAATTATCCGGACAGAACAAAAGCGTCCGCACACCTATATGAAAGGAACTCTGTAATGATCACTGTATATTGTTATTCAAAATGCACCACATGCAAGAAAGCCCTCAAGTGGCTTGATGATCGCAAGATCAAGTACGACCTTAAGGACATCAAAACCGAGCATCCCGATGAGAAGATGCTCCGTGAGCTTCACAGGAAAAGCGGGTTGCCGCTGAGGAGATTCTTTAATACCAGCGGGCAGCTTTACCGTGATATGGAGCTTTCAAAGAAGCTTCCGCAGATGAGCGAGGACGAGATGTTTAAACTGCTGGCATCGGACGGGATGATGGTGAAGCGGCCGCTCCTTATAAGCGTTGACGCAGTCATGGTGGGCTTTAGGGAAGAAGAATGGAGCAGTCTCGATGGACGAAACTAATAATTCGCAGATCTTA
>JAFZWW010000072.1 GCA_017617005.1 Lachnospiraceae bacterium | reverse complement strand
CACAAATTATTATTGATACATACGAGTCTTTTCGTAAAAACATTCACTTTTAAGGAGGTTTTTCGTTATGGCATTGGTAACAACCAAAGAGATGTTTAAGAAAGCTTACGACGGCGGATACGCTGTAGGTGCTTTCAACGTCAACAACATGGAGATCGTTCAGGGTATCACCGAAGCTGCAGGAGAGCTTGAGAGCCCTGTTATCCTTCAGGTTTCCAAGGGTGCGCGTGCTTACGCCAACCACACCTATCTTGTAAAGATGGTAGAGGCTGCAGTTCAGGAGAATCCCCAGATTCCCATCGCTCTTCACCTTGATCACGGTGACACCTTCGAGCTCTGCAAGTCCTGTATCGACGGCGGATTCACTTCCGTTATGATCGACGCTTCTTCCAAGTCCTTCGAGGACAACATCGCTCTTACCAAGCAGGTAGTTGAGTATGCTCACGATCACGGCGTAGTTGTTGAGGCTGAGCTCGGAACTCTCGCAGGTATCGAGGATGAGGTTCAGGTTGAGGCAGGTAAGGAAGCTTACACCAGACCCGAAGAAGTTGAAGAGTTCGTAGACAGAACCGGATGCGACTCCCTTGCGATCGCTATCGGAACCAGCCACGGCGCTTACAAGTTCACTGCTGAGCAGTGCACCAGAAATGCAGACGGCATCCTTGTTCCGCCCCCCTTACGTTTCGACGTTCTCGAGGAGTGCATCAAGAGACTTCCCGGATTCCCCATCGTTCTTCACGGATCATCTTCGGTTCCCCAGGAATTCGTCAAGATGGTAAATGAGTACGGCGGAAACATGCCCGACGCTGTAGGTATCCCTGAGGAGCAGCTCCGCAAGGCAGCTACCCTTGCAGTATGTAAGATCAATATCGACTCCGATATCCGTCTTGCAATGACCGCTAACATCCGCAAGTACTTCGTTGAGCATCCCGATCACTTCGATCCCCGCCAGTATCTCAAGCCCGCTCGTCAGGCTGTTAAGGATATGGTTTCTCACAAGATCCTCAACGTTCTCGGATCCGATCACAAGATCTGATAATACCAACAACAAAGTCCCGGCTTATCGCCGGGACTTTTTCTATGCTTATATCTTCCAGTTTTTAAATGTCTTCTTTTCACCTCTCCAGTATGCGGTGAAATCATCCCTTGTTCCGGTAAAGAAGATCCCTTCCGTAAATCCGCACCAGTTCTCTCCCTCGAGTCCGGTCTTCAGATCGAAGAGCGCACTTGCGAGGATGACCACATGACCGTCGTGTGAGCAGATAAAGTCGAGCTTTCCGTCTGATGAAGGGATTTCGAATATCGCGTTAAGTATCGGAAGTGCGGCCTGATCAAGTGTGTAGCCCGCGGTATATTCTGGAATGCCGTTCTGGAGTCCGTAATAGAATTTATACCAGCCTATGCCGCTTTCAAGTGCGGGGCCGAGTCCTTCAATATGTGCGAAGGGCTGTACCTTTTCAATCTCCGGCTCTTCTATTCCCATTCCCCTTGCAATCTCCGTAGCGGTCTGGACGCACCTTTTAACGGGGCTTGCAAAGAACCTTCCGACAGGCACATCGAGATTTCTGCCTATTCGGTTTGCGATCTCTATGCCTTCAGGAGTAAGGAGCAGATTCGAATAATCACCGTCCACGGGATTATCAAACCTGATCGAATGCCTCATATAAACCTTTACGTTGGTGTCATTCGGAAGCTTTAATGCATCCTCTTTCATAAGAGGACAGATCGTATCAAAGATCATCTGACTGTTTCTCCGGATCGTTTATTTTTTGCTTCATATCTGATGATAATACATCAGCGCCTAAATCTGAAATTATTTTTTCTTATCGGACGTTATCAGAGGAAGATGAACCGTCACACAGGTTCCCCTGCTGACATCGGATTCGATATCCAGTCCGTATTCACCCCCGAACAGTACCTCGATCCTTTTTCTTACATTTGCAAGCGCTATATGATCGAGACTTCCGTGACCGTCCGTATCCGGGCTTTCCGCAGTTCCTCTTGCCTTTTCCAGCTCCCCGGCATCCATTCCCTTTCCGTCATCCGAAACGGTTATGAACAGGTCTTCTTTTTCACTGCGTGCATCGATCTCAAGATTTCCTCCCTCTCCCGAAAGACCGTGCATTATCGCATTTTCGACAATGGGCTGGATCAGCATTCTGGGAACAAGGATATCACTGAACGAATCATCTTCGCCGAAACGGACATTTATCTTATCGGGATATCTCGCCTGCATTATCTCGGTATACTGTTTGAGCACATACAATTCTTCAAGAAGCGATATATACTCATCCGAAGCGTTGGCATATCTCAGGAGAACCGAAAGCTCGGTACAGATCCTCGCCGCCGTTTCCTTATCGCCCTTTCCGATAAGTGCCCTTACTATGTTCAGGGTGTTTACTGTAAAGTGCGCGCTTATCTGCTTTTTCAAAAGAGAAAGATTCGTCCTTTCAAGCTCGAGGTCTATGCTCGTCTTTACAAACCTTCTCATGAACCTTTCAAAGATAAAACCGACGATCACCAGTATCAGGATCGTAACGGGAAGTGCGATCCTGAAAAATCTTGCTACATCCAGTGAAACGGAATCGACGCAATATACAACGATCCTGTAACCGGTAAATCCTACGGATCTTTCGCTGACATAAATGGCCTTCTCAAGCCGGCTTTCCAAATCCTCCCTGCCGATGCCTCCGCCCGTGCATATAAGCTTGTCACCGTAATAAAGCGCCGAACCTATATAGTCGGGATCGTTATAAGTCGAAAGAAGTTTTTCAACCTTTCTGTGATCCATCAAAAGAAGAACATAACCGATGCACTTTCCGTTATCTTCGATCTTCTGGTATATGCCGACATAATTATCCGAACCCGAAGATACGGATACCATTCTGTCGCTCTTTCCTTCGCTGATGATCCAGAACGACCTGACAGCGATTGTGTTGGGAGCGGTTCCCTTAAGTCTGTAGAATTCACCGTCGGGATTATATATGATGACATTATCGGCGTTTATTATTCTCTTCAGCGCAGGCTCAAGTGTCTCCTGTGCAACCCTTCCCATAGCATAGAAATCTTCACCGTATCCGGCACCTGCGATATTCTTCACACTCTCCTCACCGGAAAGGATCGAAGAAGATTCTTCCATCAGAAGAAGTTCGTTGCCGACGTCGTTTATGATGGTGCCCACAGCGCTCATCGCATGGCGCTCCATATTCTGCCTGATGATCCTGACCGTGATCAGATAGAATACCACCCAGAGCAGCACGATCACAGCTCCGAACAACATCAGTACTATCGTTCTGTTTTTGCCGGTATTCTTATTCACGCTTTAGATTCCAGTACGCCCGTCCAAAAATTTTCAAGGTACTCCCTGTTTTTTATCAGCACATCCTGATCCGGAACAAACAGATCAATATCATCAAGAGGCACATCGTTTCCGTCAGGGATATCTGTTCTGGCCGACCATGTTCCGCCTGTGGAAAAAGGTTTGTATCCTTCTCCGCTTCCGTCGCTCTCCCCGTAGAGAAACCTGATGAAAAGTTTGGCAGAATTGATGTTCTCGGAATTCCTTACGATCATTGCGGAATACGATGTTCTGCATCCGCTGAAGGGCTTCAGTCTGTACACGGGAGCTATGTCATATCCGAGATTGATGAATCTCAGTTTGCTCGATACCATGAAACCGAAATCCGCACTGCCCGATCCCAGAGCTTCAAGCACCTCATCGGAACTGTTGGTAAAGATGATATTTTCGGATACGCTCTTCCAGAAAAAGGCCGATACGCTTGCATCCCCCGTCTCGGGCGCACATCCGTAGAGATCCCTGTATGCTTCGGCAAGTTTGTCCTCCTCGCCGAGAAGTCCTCCGCAGAATGCATATGTCGAAAAAGAATGCAAGGGATTCGGCATATATATCCTGTCCTTATATTTTTCATCCGTAAGTTCCCATATGTTTTCGATGGGACACTCAGCATATTTCTCGGAATTGTAAAAAAGCATCTCCGCTTCATAAGTGAAAGACCCCATGGTATTGCTTTCCGGATCCTTCATTTTGGCAGCTATGTCAGAAGGCAGATAGGGCACCGCAATACCGGTATCGGCTATGCGTTCCTTAAACTCTCCGCTGTTGTCATTGCAGATCACGACATCGCAGTCGGAATGTCCGCTCCGGTAATTTTCTTCCAACGCATCGACAAGATCCGGGCTTCTCAGATCCTTTATCTCCACGCACAAGCCGGGATAAACGGCCTCAAACGCTTCCTTGGTCTGCGTTGCCCTGGTTGAAACCGTGTATACCACAAGAACATTTTCCTGCAATGCTTTTTCATAGAGTTCCTCTGCGGTCTCTTCCTTATCCAGTCCGGCTTTTTCAAGCCAGACATCTTCCTCCGTGGTCCTTCCGCATGCGGCGGGAACAAGCATCATCGCGGCAGCCAGGGAAACGGATATGAATTTTGTGATCATTCTTTTCATTTTATGATCCTCTCCGCATCTGAAACATATTTCTTCCATACGCCGTCATCGGTGATATCTTTTTCTCCCGTCACAAACATGATCATGTATCCATCCAGATATTCCGAGAGTTCTTCGTTTCTTTCGGGCAGGCCATCTCCGGCCTGCACAAAAAAGTCCAGATATGCCATCTGCGCTCTCGCATCGACATATTCCGAATCCGAATTAACTCCGTTCCATGTAACTCCGAAGATATATTTTTCGGGAACCGCCATCGGGCCGACACCGTTCAGATTCTTATTCTGTACAACGTCGCGGATGTAATTCCTTGTGATGATGGTTGAAGGGATCATATAAATGCTTATGTCCTTTCCGTCCGAATAATCCCAGTCAACGCCCGGCTCTCCGAATCTTGCGATGAGAGAGGCTTCTTCGGTCATCATCGTATCAAGCAGAAGCTGTGCCTCTTCTTTCTTTTCACTTCTCGAAAGGATCACCGCTCCTATCTTCGTTTTGTTTTCGGGAAGCATTGCTGCAGCAGTTCCGTCAGGACCCTTTAAAGGAGGAACATGCACATATCTTGCCATCACTTCGGGGTTTCCGCCGTATATCACTTTGCCTATCGATGAAGAAGTAAACGCGCCGACGACAGGGACCGGTCTGTTCACCATTTCACAGAGCTGTGCGTAAGAGCATTCGGAAAGCCCGTCATATATAAGGCCCTTATCGAATAGTTCATTGCAGTACTCGATTCCTTCGCGGTATGCGTTACATGTCGCCATACACTTCCCGTCTACGGTCATCCTCGAATGATATGGATCATTTACCGCAAAAGAACCCAAAAGGAATTCAACGGGGTCAAGATCATATTCGTCCAAAGAGCCTGCGAGCGGTATCTCGTCATGAATTCCGTTTCCGTTCGGATCGCCGGTTTTGAATGCTTCCAGCACGGCTTCGAATTCCTCCGTAGTTTCCGGGATCGGCATTCCGAGCTTTACGAGCCATTCCTTGCTTATCCACAGCACCGTACCCGCACCGGCCGGAGTATCCCAGCCTTCCGACACGTATTTAAATTCTCCGTCCGGGAGATAAATATCCCCGCGTGCTACGTATTCCTCGAGCACTCCGTCACTCGGGACAAAGCTTCCTCCGAAAAGCACAATATCGATCTCGGACCTGGAATCCAGGAGCACCTCAAGGTATTCATCGCAGCTTTCGATCTTGACGAAGGAGACCACGATATCGAGCCCCGTCTTTTCTTCAAGATAGTTGATGTAATAATTCGTATCGATATCCTGGATTTTTTCCGAAAACGGAATTGCGACATGCAAGATATCGGGCTGCGGTTTCATACCGCAGCCCGGCACATACATAAGTGATATAACGAGAACGATTGTAAGAAGTTTACAGATCTTCCTGTTCACCGGGATTCCTCATCTCCTTCGGAGAAACTCCGTAATAATTCTTGAACACTTTGAAAAAATGATAATAATCCGTGTAGCCGCACATGACGCCAACCTGTTTTATCAGAAGGGTCTTATCGCCTATGAGTTCTCCCGCATATTTCATTCTTTTTTCCGTAAGGTAGATACTCAGCGACTGATTGTAATATTTCTGAAAAAGGGCACAGATATAATTCCTGCTGAAGCCGAATTTCTCGGCAAGTGATGAGAGTGTTATCTTCTCGGTGAAATTGTCATCCACATATTTTACGAGGCTGTTGAATCCGGGATTGTCCGTTACGCTGCCGCTTTCGACGGGCCTGTTCTCGGAAAGCTTCGCATTGAGCTTTTCGAGCACGATCCTGACGTCATCTATATCGACGGGCTTGAGGATATAATCAAAACCGTTCTGACGGTAGAAAGTACGTACATTTTCAAAATCATCGTATGCGGAGATGACAACGAACTCCGCACAGCAGCCGTTGTCCTTCAGTCTTGAGATCAGCTCGTTACCGTTCATCTTGGGCATCTTCATATCGCAGAAGACCGCATCCGCTCCGAGCTCAAGAATCTCCCCCACCGCTTTTTCGGGATCCGTGTTGCTTCCGATAACTTCAAAGCCATTCTCCATCCAGGGAATGATCTCCGTGAGTTCTTCCAGTATGAAACGATCGTCATCGACCAGATACACCCTGTACATAAGCCTCTCCCCAAAACACTTATTTAATTAGATTTTATCATATATCGTGGCATTTTCGAAAGTCATCCGCCCAAACAGGCCGGGAGGCACAAAAATATGGATAAAATGCCCGAAATACAGTAAAATAATCTATGTATGGGCAGTTATAAGGAAGACCAAAACCACATACCCGAAACCAGAGTAAAAAAGAGCCTGAGTCTGAGGATCCGGGATTCGCACATTGCGAAGATAACAATGATCCTGATGCTGGTTCTTTTGGTATGTTATGCATGCTATATATTCGGCGGAGCCAGGGAAGAGGGACTGACCTTCCTGGATGTGCTGATCTACAACCTCCTCGCTCTTGCCGGTAACGATTATGAATTTACCGGAACCCCCGGAGGCAGGATACTCGGACTGATAGTACTCTCCCTGGGAGTACTCGGGCTTTCCACCATAACAGGATATATATCATCCGCCCTTGTGGCCAGCAAACTGAATGCGGAAAGAGGAATCAGGAAAATGCAGAACATGAAAGATCACATCATTGTATGCGGCTGGAAAAACGACATAAAGAATCTCATCACGGGAATCCTCCGCAAAAACAGGAATCTCTCCGTATCCGATATCATCCTCATCACCGGGGCCGATGACGTCAAGATCCAGGCACTCAGGGACGATCCCGTTCTGAAGGGCCTCAATATCCTCAAGGGAGATTTCACCGAGGAACAGACTCTGAAGAATGCGGCCATAGGTTCCGCAGCCAAGGTTCTTATCGTCGGCGAGAGCGGGGATAACCTCGACGATGAGCTGATCGACTCGAGAGTATTCGTCACCGCACTCCTTGCAAGAAATCTCAATTCCAAATGTCATATATGCGCACAGATAAGAACCGAGCGCTACCGCAACTATCTCGAAGCACAGGGCTGTGCCGAGATAATCTACACCGAAGAATACACAAGACACATTCTCACAACATCCACCAACTACAGCGGAATGAGCAAGGTCATGAGCTCGCTCCTCGATAACGGCGACGGTATCTCCGTCCAGATCGAGCCCGTTCCCGAAAAGTGGATCGGCAGGAAATACTCCGAGCTCTTCGACAATTACAAGAAGGAGAAGAACATACTTCTCCTCGGCATCCTCGAGAACATGGGTGTCGAAAAAGAGATCAAGCACAGCATTCTTTCCGAGGCACAAAAATCCACCAATTACGGTGAGATCATCCAGCGTCTCAAGACTGTCAAAACAATGGAAACAAATAAACCGCTCCTCAATCCCGGCGATGATTATGTGATCCCCGCCAATTCCGGAGCGATAATACTGGGAGTGGAGGTCTGATGGAATACACGGATAAACTGAAGCAATTCCCTCTTTTCAATTCATTGTCGGAAAAGGACCTTGAAGATTTCGCGGCGCTTTTGAAGGTATCGAAAGCATCCGCGGGAGAAAACATCATAACCGAAGGTGCCACCGGAAACGATATGTATTTCCTGATCGACGGCAGCGTGGATATCATCAAGACAACCGTCTTCGGTGACAAATTCGTATGTGCGAGCCTCGACAGTGCAATGCACTGCGTATTCGGCGAAATGGCTCTGATCGACAGCGACACCAGATCCGCCACGGTCAAGGCAAGAACCGACTGCGTATCCTTAAGCATCTCCAAGAAGGATTTCGATGCGTTTGCTGATTCGCATCCTTCGGCGGGAGTATCGCTTCTGCGTTTCATCGGTATCAATCTTGTCCGCAATATCAGAAAAGAGAACGAGAACCTCAACCTGGTCTACCAGGCACTTATAGAAGAGATTGAATCAAACTGATCATTATTCTTACAGGAGTACCAAACTATGTACAGAACCGACGAACTGCTTTTGATCGAACATCTTACCTATATCCCCGACATTCCTCCCTTCTATTCAATCCTCAAGGGTGAAGGAATGACAGTCGGCGAGTTTATCGCAAAGACCGATATGAACGGCCTCGATGAGGAGGTCACATACACCACCCAGATGAACGGCACCGACTTCCGCAATATCTTCCTTGCGATGAAAAAGAATCCATCGATCACGAATGCCAGGATCGCCGAAGCTCATCTCGACAACGCATTCGGTGCGGGTGGCGGAATATCCATAGTGGTACTGAACGACTCGGACGAACCCGGAGAAAACGGCAAGCACGAAGCGGTCGTAGCATTCAGGGGAACCGCAGAGAATGAATGGACCGACGATTTCGAAGGCGCGGGACAGGTCGATTCACTCCAGCAGATCAACGCACTCGAATGGTACAAGCAGGTCTACGAAAAATACGATCTCGATAATTACAACGTCACCGTCATCGGACACTCCAAGGGCGGCAACAAAGCAAAATACATCACCATACTGAACGACACTCCTTTCCGCTGTGTTTCCTTTGACGGACAGGGATTTTCGGACAAGTTCATCGACCACTACCGCAAGCGCATCATCGCGCGCCAGGGCATCATCGAAAACCACAACATCGATTTCGACTATGTGAACATTCTTATGAATGACATAGGCGAAAAGACATATTACATCGGATACGATTACGGTAAGTTCGGATTCACCGAATCGCACGCTCCGAACACCTTCTTCGATTTCGGTGAAAACGGCGATTACAATATCCGCGTCAATCCCGGCGGACAGCGCCCTGAGATGCAGATCATCGACCAGTTCATCAACAGCATGATCCGCTCCGCCGTCAGCGAAAAAGAAAGTGCCGAAACAAACCACCTCATCGGAATGCTGGTCGAAAAAGCATTCTCACTTTCAAACGGCTGTGACATATCAGAATTCATAACATTCCTCTGCGATATGATAGGAGACCCCAAGTACTCCGACAATGTCGCATACGTTCTCGCGTACTGCATACTCTATTCACGTAAGAATCCCGACCTCCTCAAATCTATGAGGAGCATAATGACCGCATTCAGGGCCGATGATGTTCTCAAGATCATCGATATGGTCGACGACCTTGTGACCTCAAGAAAGCTCAACGCCCTTCTCGGTGTAACTGATTTTCTCGTAGTACACGTAAACCGTCCTATCAACAAGAGCATCAGGTCCTTCGTGAAAAAGAAATACGATGTCGACCTCAAGCCCGATCAGGTGACCAGCATACTCCGCATCGCCTCACTCACAAGGCAGATGGTTTCGACGCTCGAGCTCAATATGGACGGATCCGATCTTGTCGTTGAAGAGGTCCGTCTTTCCGAGGATGAGCTCAGGGAATTCGTACTTCCCGGAAATCTCAACATCGTAGTGCTTGCGGGCGGTCTGTCCAACGAAAGAAACCTTTCCCTCAAGACCGGTGTCACCGTTGCCGATATCCTCAGGAGCAGGGGAAACAGCGTAATACTGCTCGATGCATTCATGGGTTACGGAGACTCTGAAGAGATACTTGAAGGCAACGTATTCGAAGCACCCTTCAAATATTCCCTCTCACCCGGTGACATTCCCGATGAGATACCCGATCTGTGGGCGACCAGAAAGCGCCGTCCCGACCAGTCCGGTGCATACTTCGGGCCCAATGTTCTCCAGATATGCAGACAGTCCGACCTTATCTTCATCGCGCTCCACGGAGCAAACGGTGAGAACGGCAAGGTTCAGGCGGCATTCGATCTCCTCGGACTCGATTACACCGGATGCGATTATTTCTCATCCGCCATCTCATCCAACAAAGCTGCCGCCAAGCAGCTCATGCAGACACTCGGAGTTCCCGTACCTGCCGGATACACCATCAAGAAGGCATCCGACATACCCGATCCCGAGACCATGGGACTCAAGCTTCCCGTTATCGTCAAGCCCAACAACGGAGGAATCGGCGTCGGTATCTCCGTTGCGACCGACCTGACCGCATATGAAAAAGCAGTCAAAGCCGCATTCAGATGGGATACCGAGATCCTTGTCGAGGAATATTTCCCCGGACGCGAATTTGCGGTATGCACCATCGAAGGAAAGTCTCTTCCCATTCTCGAAAAGCTTCCCATGGAGACAAGCGACAGGGAAAAAGGCCTTACCCTGTCCGGAAAGACGATCAACAAATGTCCCGCCGATATTCCCGAAGAGCTTGCGCAGGCGCTCCGTAAGACCGCGGAGGATGCCGCATTTGCACTCGGCGTAAACGCATATGCGAAGTTCGACTTCATCGTAGGACAGGACGGAAAATCCTTCGTCTGCCTCGAGTGCGACTCCCTGCCCCAGCTCTATCCCGATTCCGACCTTGTCATTTCCGCAAAAGCTGCGGGAAGAAGCTTCGGAGACCTCTGCGACAAGATCATGGAGATCAGCCTGATCGGCAAGTCAAAATGACCCCAAAAACCAAAGTGACATTAGTTCAACAAAGCCTGCGGGATCTTCCGCAGGCTTGTTTTTTGCTGTATTTACGCGGTTTTTGGGACTTTTGAAAATTTTTTTGAATTTCGTGTTGACATCCTACGACTGTCGTAGTATATTTACCACATCAGACATAGTACGACTGTCGTAGTACGGCAGACATAGTACGACTGATACAGTACATCCGATCCGAAGCGCAAGGACCGGAAGACAAAAAAGAAACGGAGGACACATATGGTTGAAATAAGCTCGGATGTGATCCGCGGTTATAACGACACGATGATCCTTTTCATACTCTTAAACGGGCCCTCATACGGCTACGAGATCTCAAAGCAGATCAAGAGCATCACGGATGAGAAATACGTCATCAAGGAAACAACGCTCTACTCGGCCTTTACGAGAATGGAAAAGAACGGACACATCGAATCATTCACCGCTGATCAGGACGGAAGCGGAAACGGTAAAAAGAGAACCTATTACCGCATCACAGACTTAGGAATGCAATACTACAGAGCTAAATGCGAAGAATGGGACATAACCCAGGAAGTCGTTGCCAAGTTCATCAGGCATTAAGGAGAAAAATATGGAAACAATAAAGAGTTATCTCGAGGCTATGTTTGCAGCAATGCCCAATACCGCAGAGGTAAGAAAGGCAAAGGCCGAACTGCTCCAGATGATGGAAGATAAATATAACGAGCTGATCGCCGGCGGACAGAGCGAAAACACCGCAGTCGGAACCGTTATATCGGAGTTCGGAAATCTCGACGAAATTGCCGAAAGCTTAGGACTTGAAAAAGTAGTCGAAGAAACACGTACAAGGGAAAGCGAAGTTCCCCGCAGGAACATCGGAATGGATGAAGCAAAGGGCTTCATCGAGAACAGAAGAAAGAAAGCCCTGTTCCTTGCAGTCGGTATTTTCTTCTGCATCATTTCCGTAGCCTGCCCCATCCTTTTCGGAGTATCCCTTGAAGGATTATCGGTTCTTATGATGTTCGGATGTATCGCTATCGGAGTCGGATTCATTGTTTACAGCAGTTACGTTGATTCCGCTTACAAATACTTCAAAACGGAACTCTGCAGGATCGATATGGCAACCGCCAATTATGTAAAAGAAAAACTCCGCAGCTTTGAACCGGTAAGAGCACTCTGCGTTACCATCGGAGTCATCCTCTTCATCATCTGCTGGGTACCCAACATTTTCATTCTCAGGGGATCCTCATACATTGCACCGGCACTCATGTTCGTATTCATCGGTTTCGGCGTACTCCTGATCGTATACTCATCAAAGATCCTCAGCGGATTTGAGTTCCTTCTTCAGCTCAATGACGTAACAACCATAAGCGGAACATATGTCAATCAGTCTTTAAAGCCCGTCAGATACAAGAGCAAGACCGCACAGACGATCGTTGAAGTCTACTGGCCCGTTGTCACATGCATGTACCTGATACTCAGCTTTACCACCTTCAGATGGGATCTGACCTGGATCATCTGGCTGGTAGCGGGAATCTTACACAGAGCGGTTGTCATCAACTGCCGCGCAGACGAAATATGATAAGGAGATCATCATGACTACAGCATCCAAGATTATAATAACAATACTTTCCATTGTAACCGTACTTATAATATTCTTTGCCCTGATCTTCAGGGGATTCAGAAGTCTGGTATTTAACTTCAGCGGAAGCTACAAGCTCGTTGATAATTGCAAGGAGCTTGACGGAGTTCCTTCCGAGATAGTCTTTGACGCATCCTTCACCGATGCGGCCATCGTATACGGAGACAAATTCTCCGTGGAATATTCAATGCCCGACGCTCTCGAGCCCACCGTCAGCTTCAAGGACGGAACCCTCACCGTAAGAACCGGAAGCGGCAGAACCACCATCCCCATGAGCGTGACCGAAGATCTCTATATCCGCATCACGATCCCCGAGGGAACCGAGCTTGAAAATGTAAAAGTCGACATCGATGCGGGAAATCTCGATATAAAGGACCTCAAAGCAGGTGCATTCATTCTTGATATGGATGCCGGAAACATCGATCTCAGGAACCTCGAAGCAGATAAGATCCAGATAGACTGTGATGCCGGAAATGTTGATGTCAGGGGTTGCACCGCAGACCGCTTCGTGATCGATCTTGACGCAGGCAATGCCGATATTACCGATTGTGAGATAGATACCATTGATGCCGATGTCGATGCAGGCAACTTCGAAGCAAGAAACTGCACGATCAACGACGGCGAGTGCAACGCAAGCCTCGGAAACATCTATCTTTCCGGTAACATCGGAGATGTAAAGACAGATGCAGACCTCGGTAATGTTGAGGTGCACTGATGATATAGATAATAAAGAAGGGAAGCCGGAAGGCTTCCCTTTTTTAATCGATCAGCATCCTGACCCTGTTGAAATAATTCATCTTCGATCCGCTCATATCGGGCTCGACCACGGAGATCGAAGCTTCGGGATATTGTCTCTTGAGGTAAGGATAAAGCCCCCTTCCCTCGCATACATTCGGCATGCAGCCGAAAGGAGCGATACAGACAACCTTTTTGATGTCATTATCAATATAATCTATGACCTCGGCTCCCATCAGCCATCCGTCGCCTATCAGAAGATTATGTGATACTACCTCCCTCGAATTCTCATCGAGCTTATTGTATGAGCTGAGAGCCTTGAAGCCGTACTTCGTCATAGTCTCCCTCATAGAATCCTGAAGATCGATCATCATCTTTTTGACGAATTCGAAACCGAGTCTTTCAAGATTCATCTTCGCCGGTTTGTGGGAATCGATATAATACAGGATATACCAGGAAAGACCGTTCACGTATGCTTCGCAATTATTCTCTTCAAGATAATCTATCAGATCCCAGTTGCCCAGCGAACAATACTTGACGTAGAATTCACCGACCACGCCTATAACCTGACGTTTCTTTCCGTCCTTTTCGATCGCGGCGAAGGATTCGGCGATCTTGGCAAAATTCTTCTTCATTTTTCCGAGGGTGAGATTTTTGCCGAGCCTGAGGTCTTCGGAAAGTACTCCGGTCCAGTGATCCAGCAGGGCATTCGTTTCACCCTTGTTCACTTCATAGGGCCTCACCTGATTAGCGAGCATCATAAGAATATCGCCGTAGAACATTCCGAACAGTCCGCGTATCGCGGTATCAAGATTTATCTTAAGGGAGATATCGTCACGAACGTGACGTACATTTATCGTCATTACCCTGACATCGTCAAAGCCGGATTTTTTCAGGGCTCTGGTCATGAGTCCTATATAGCATGCTCCTCTGCAGGCATCACCCGCGGTGGGCATCAGAATGAATGTCTTCTTCGGATCGTATTTTCCGGTTCTCAGCGCCCTGACAACCTGTCCCGCCATCAGTATGAAGGGATAACAGATATCGTGGTTGGCATATTTCATGCCTTCCTGTCTGACAGCAAACTCATCCTTTTCATCAAGAGGAATGCATCTGAAGCCCTTGCTCCAGAACATATATTTAAGCAAAGGAAAATGGCTGTCCAGCGTCGCGGGCAGCAGGATCGTGTTTTCCTCATTGTCGCTCAGTATCTTGTACATGGATCATTTAACCTTGAGTGACTTCAGGTATTCCTTGTGATCGGGCGTGACTCTGTTGCTCTCAACGGATTTCTGTATAGCCTTATTGTGGTTCCATGCGGAAAGTTTTTTCTTTTCAATGTACGGAATGACCGCATCATACTGCTTGGCGAGTGCGGTCGCAAAATACCACGCGACCATCATATTGATGTAATATTCTTCAGATTTTACACCGGCTACCATCTTAGGATATGCCTTGTCGAAATCGTCATCAAGGAAATGCTCCATCAGCATTCCGATACCGAATCTTACGGTGTATGTATCATCCGATGTGATCCAGGCCTTTACCTTTTCGAGGAGTTCTCCCTTATGCTTTTTGAAGATCTTGGGAGACATCTGGTCACAGGTTGCCCAGTTATCTACAAATGGAAGAAAGAGCTCAAGCCTTTCCATACACTCATCGTAATCCTTCATTCCGGAAAGTATGAATGCATGAAGCTGGTCCTCGTCAAAGTACTTATGGGGAAGATCGTCAAGAAACAGGCTGCAGTCATAATTTTTCAGAAGTTCCTTCGCAAGGTCACGGAGCTGCGGAGTCCTTGTTCCGATGATGCGCTTCGGATCCACGGTCGGGATCAGCTTAGCCTGAAAATCCCTGTATTCTTTGTCCTGCAGTGCGAGGAGCTTTTCCCTTATCTCTTTTACTTTTATCTTTTCCATATATGTATTACGCGAAGATGCTGTTCAGATTTTCGATACGGTTCTTCTTTTCCGAAACGATGATGACCTTGTCACCGGGATTGATGCTTGTGCTTCCGTCGGGAATGATTGCTTCACCGTCACGGATTATCGAAGCAACTATGATATTCTTCTTGAGCTTAAAGGAAGGCTCCTTGAACTGCACTCCGCTCTTTGCAAAGCTTTCATTCGCGGTAAACTGAAGGACCTCCGCCTTGTTCTCCGCAACAGATGCGTACTTTTCGATATCGTTCGGTGCATCGCCCGCTTCCTGATTGTGCACGAAACGGATGAGCTTGTTGACCGATATCTCGGAAGGAGAAAGGGTTATATCAAGGTTGATGCGATGGAGGAGCGTGAGATGTCCGGGTGCTTCGATCCTGGTAAGGACGGAAGGAATATTTCTCGACCACGCATACATACTCGTTACAAGATTGGTCTCATCATTATCCGTAAGGGAAACAAGCGCATCCATCGAACCGATGCCTTCATCCTCGAGAACCTCTCCGGTCTCTCCCTTCCAGAAGGATACCTTTACATCGGGATAACGTGCCATCAGATCCGAGCATCTCTCGAGATCCGCTTCGAGGACCGTGATGTCTTTCTTTTCCCTGAGGAGCATTTCGATAAGGTACTCGGCGGTGATTCCTCCGCCCACGATCATGACCTTCTTTGCCGCACGCTTAACGATGCCTATCTTCTGAAGGATCTTCATCATGCGGTCCTTCCTTGCCGCAATACCTATGCTGTCTCCCGCTTCGATAACGAACTGTCCGTCGGGAACATAGAGCTTGCCTCCCCTGAGAACGGTTGCGATAAGTATCTCGTCATCGAGCTTCTTTCTTATCTCATACAGAGACATTCCGTTAAGAGGAGAATCATCCAGCATCTTTACGGTCGCCATCTGCATCATATCCCCGAACAGTCCCTCGGGTTTTACGATGCCGGGAAGTCCTATGCTTAGGTCAGATGCCTCGGCCATGTCATATTTCGGATTGAAGATATAATCGATGTTCTGTTCTTTTTCGAGAGTCTTTCGCTCTGCCGCAAAATCGGGCTGGAATACCCTTGCAACGGTACGCAGTGTTCCGACGGCCTTGGCCTGGACGCAGCTGAGCAGATTGATCTCATCAACCGGAGTGAGTGCGATGAGGATATCGGCGGTATCCGCGCCTGCCTTGTAGAGCGTCTCCTTGGATGCACCGCTTCCGACGACTCCGCTTACATTGTATTTATCCGTCACTTCATCGACGAGACTTTTCTGCTTGTCGATGATGGTGATGTCATAATTCTTTTTTGCGAGTGCTCCGATGAGCGAGCAGCCGGTACGTCCGGCGCCTACGATGATGATCTTCATATAATGATCCTTTCCGATCGGGATGACCTGTGATCCTACTGATTCCTGTCCGCAGTCATTCTCTTCGTTTTGTGTTTTTCAAGAGCAAAGTAGACATTCTTTACGCTGAGGCCCTGAACCAGAACCGTGAAGAATATCGTTATGTAAGTAACATTGATAAATATGTCATAAATATCCGGCGGAAGGAATTCCTTCGTTCCGAATGCAAGTGCCAGTGAAAGACCTCCCTTAAGTGCGGACCAGGTCATCAGCACCACGTATTCACCTATGCTGTAATTGCCGGGGATATTTCTTTTTCCGGTAAGGAGACTGCTGATTGAAACTCCTAAGCCCCTCGCGAATACATTGATCAGGATCGCCGCAGGAGCGATTATCAGGATGTACTTGCTGACATCGATATTAAGAACAAGAAGTCCGATCATGATGAAGAGAATGGAATTGAGAAGGCTCTCGACTATCTCCCAGAAATCCTTGTAAAGTTCTCTCCTGTCGATGACCATTGCCCTTCTTTCGATCTTCGCATACGCAGAGGAAAAATACATTCCGCAGACAACGGATGCGATGACACCGGAAAATCCCAGATGCTCACAGATTATATAAACGAGCGAAACATCGAGAAGCGAGATAAGGATGTACTTTATGGGATCCCTTGTGATCTCCATGAGTTTGAAAAGAAGGAAAGAAACGATGAGTGCGACCGCAACGGCCCCGACGATCTCCTTTAACATCAGCACGAGGAAATTGCTGTCACCGCTGTGGACGACAAGGCTTCTTACAAATATGAAAAGAGTGACGCCCGTTCCGTCATTGAAGAGTGATTCGTTCTCAATGACCGAGCAGACATTCTTGGAAAGACCGATCTTGTTGAGGATTCCCGTAGCAGCGATGGGGTCCGTGGGAGACACCACGCATCCCAGAAGAATGCAGGTGAGGATGTCCATTTCGAGACCGAAGATGAATGACACCAGATAGAACAGACAACCGTAGATGACCGACGAGAGCATCGTGGTAAGAAGCGCCAAAAGGCTTATGGCTCTCACGTTTTGCCTGAACTTGCGCATATTGACCTTGCTTGCCCCGGAAAAGAGCATGAAGCACAGAACGCCGTCCATGAGATATTCTTCAAAGCCGAAATCACCGAGCTCGGTCACGAATTCATTGACGGAATCAAGCCCGAGCAGCTTTCCGACTGCCAGAAGTATAAGCGACAGTATCAGTGAAAACAGGATCAGGGCGATATCGCTCTGTATGTGGAAATATTTCTCATTCAATATCCCGATCATCACTATCATCATTAAAATGATGATCAGAAAATATAAAACACTCATGCGGATCCTTTCGGGTTTTCCGGGACGGTTTGACCCGCCAGCCCATAGTTTAATAAATCCCTTATATTTTAAAGAATACAGCCTTTTCAGTCAAATTTTCGCATCCGTGTAGAAGCACAACCCACGGTTTATATATATTTGATGTAAAAAAGGGTATAATATCGTAAAACACCGTTTTTGGTACGAAGAGGTAGGTTATGATCGAGAAATTACGCAATCAGATAAACGAATATTTCGTCGGAAAAGAAGACATTACGGAAAACGTCCTCATATGCCTTCTTGCAGGGGGCCATGTTCTTATAGAGGATGTGCCCGGAGTGGGAAAGACAACCCTTGCCAGGGTTCTTGCAGGCTCCGTCGATATGTCATTCGGACGCATACAGTTCACACCCGATACTCTTCCCGGCGATGTCACCGGCCTTTCCGTTTACAATATGAAGACCGGCGAGTTCGAATACAGGGAAGGCGCCATCATGCGCCATATGATCCTTGCGGACGAGATCAACAGGACATCCCCCAAGACACAGTCGGCCCTTCTGGAAGCAATGGCCGAGGGCAGTGTTACCGTTGACGGTATAAGATACGATCTTCCCGATCCGTTCATGGTCATCGCCACGCAGAATCCCACAGAATTCATCGGAACCTATCCTCTTCCCGAAGCATCGGTCGACAGATTCATGATGAGGCTCAGTATCGGTTATCCCGGGAAGGATGAGGAGATAAAGCTCGCCCGCAACCACATCGAAGGCAAGACCGCAGATACGGTAAAGCCCGTATGCTCCGCGGATGATGTGATCGCCATGAAGAAAAGGGTACGCGAGGTTACGATCGCAGACAACTGTCTGGCATATGCGAGGGAGATCATCGAACTTACCAGATCCGAATCACGTTTCATACTGGGTGCATCACCAAGAGCACTTCTTTCACTCATCAGCGCATCACAGGCCAGGGCTTTCTTATCGGGAAGGGATTTTGTAAAACCCGACGACATCAAAGCCGTTGCCGTGAACGTACTTAACCACAGGCTCGTGCTCACGCCCGAAAGCCGCATCGCAGGCGAGAAAAAGGATGCCATCATCAAGAGCATCATCCTCAAGGTAAAAGTCCCCACGAAAGAATAATATGGCAGTTCGCAGGATCGTCTTAATACTATTATGGATCCTATCCCTGGTCGGCATAACATATTACGGCGGCCCTGTCAGTTACGGCTTTTTTGCCGCCGTTACACTTGTTCCCTTCATATCGCTTCTCTACACGCTCATCGTTCTCATCCGTTTCAAGATATACCAGGATGTGAACAGGAAGAATGTTGTTGCGGGAAGCATCTCCGATTTCTACATCACTCTCCAGAATGAAGATATCTTCACTTATTCCGGGATACGGATAACCTTCTACAGTCCCTTTTCCACTATAAGCGGAATGGATGAGAACGCCGAATACGAGCTTCCTCCGCATTCCGGCATCAAAAAAGAAACATCACTTTTCTGCAGATACCGCGGTGAATACGAGGTGGGTGTTAAGAAGATAATCATAAGGGATTATCTCGGAATATTCAGACTCACCTTTAAGAACAGGGAACCTTTCCGCGTAAATGTTCTTCCCGCCGTTTACACCCCCGCCGTACTCAAAACACTCGAAAATATTGATTCCGCTTCGGTCGATTCACTCGGAGGAAATACGGAACCCGATGTGACCGTCAGGGATTACGTTCCGGGAGACGATATAAGAAAGATCCACTGGAAGCTTACCGCAGCAAACGGAAAGCTTCTTGTAAGAAACACCACGGGAGAAGAAAAGCAGGGCATCGGCATCATCATGGATCCGGAGAGATACTCGCAGGATCCCGCGGATTATCTTCCCCTTGAAAACAAGATCACGGAGACGGTCATAGCACTTCTCCGATTTTTCCTTGCCGGCAACACCCCGGTATCAGCATACACTTATCAGACCTTCTTAAGATCCGATCTTATCAAGGATGAAGATGCATTCAAGGAGTTCTACACCTTCCTTTCCGGCTACAGATTCGAAAAAGACACTCCGGCAAAGGCCATGTTCTCACAGCTTGTTTCCGAAGGAACTCTTTTCTCACGCAAAATAGTCATTGCGGTTCTCCACACCTTAAGTGCCGAAGCGATCGAAACGATCCGTCTTACCGAGCTGAACGGTGTGACCGTGATCGTATACCTGATAACCGATGATGAGCATGAGACCGAAAACGCAAGGACCATGCTTCACGGTAAATTCTTCCGTATCGGAACGGAAGAGGATCTGAAAGAGGTGCTGTGATGATCTCATTTGTGTATGACATCATATATCTCATATCTCTTTCACTCATCCCCACACTGTGGGCTGTTTGTCATGCATATGAGGATGTGCGTGTTCTTCCCGTTTTTCTGATCTCCTTTACCGTATCCTCGCTCATACTGATCTTCATTCACCTTAAGACAACCGGAAAAATAATACTCGGGGGAGTACTGATAACCTTAGCTGCAGCTTCGGTCTTCCTTCTTCCCGAGAATATCAAAACCTCACTCTTAACGGATCATCCGTGGTTTTTCATGGCGCTCATCATTCCCGCAGTCATTACCGTCATCGGAAAAGTCCTCTGTTCGTTCAGATTCGTGCGTCCCGTCATATCACTCATCCTTACAGCGGTTCTCGCCTATGTAATGTTCAACGGGATCGATATTCCCAAAGCGGTCGTTGCATTCGCTTTCTTTTTCGTGCTCTGCACATTTGCGGACGAGATACAGATAGAGTGGAAGAAATCGGGCAAGGCCGACAACAAAAAACACCTTGTCTTCCTTTCGCCATTCCTTGCACTGTTCCTGATACTTATGCTTGTGTTCCCCGCAAAAGAAGAACCTTATGACTGGGCTCTTGCAAAGCGGATCGCACAGACGGCTTACGACAACTATTACAGGATCAAAGAATATCTGCAGAGCCTCGGGCGGAGCGACAGCGCGGATTCCTTCCTCGGCTTTTCTGAATTCGCTGCGATCGGGGACGGCTCCGGGGAAAATGAAAAGAAGGTTATGGAAGTAACACAGATAACCGGAAATTCCGCATATGCTTATCTTGCCGGTAAGACCTTCGATACCTTTGAAGACCTTGAGTGGAAGAAAACTTACGAAGAGACCGATACGGATTCCCTTATGGACTGTCTTGAAACACTCTACAGTGCGAGACTTTATTCAGGTGACCTTTATACCGATTATGTAAGACACGGCCAGCTGGATATAACCGTTCTAAACATGTACACCACGCACTATTTCACACCTCATAAATACTACAACTTCATGTACATGAACGATAACATCCCGTATACTTCCGTGGGTGGCGATCCGTTCTCGGAAAACCGCATGACATACGGTGATGTTTATTCCACGGAATATTTCAGGCTCAACACTGACAGTCCGGAATTCGAAGACTTCCTTGAAAGCAGGCTCCCTGACGATGAGGATGAATGGCGTCGCACACAGGATTCATTCTATATAAAGATCATTCCTTATATCTCTCTTGAAGAACTCGGATCATACAGGGAGAGAATGAACACCGTCTACTTAAGTGAGCCCGATATATCTCCCGAGCTTAAGGAATATCTGGATGAATTATTTGCTGACTGCACCACCGATGCGGAAAAACTGAAGAAGCTTGAGAAGCTGTTCAATTCAATGAGATACAATCTGAGAGTCGGTGCCGTGCCCGAAGATGTGGATACATCGGAGGAATTTCTTGATTATCTCATTTTCGAAAAGCAGGAAGGCTACTGCGTTTATTATGCCTCGGCATTTGTCCTGATATCCAGATACATCGGTATTCCTTCCAGATTCGTACAAGGCTACCGAGTAGAACTTCATAACAAGGGCGGTGCTGTGGTGACCGAAAACTGTGCGCACGCATGGCCCGAATGTTATATCGAGGGAATCGGATGGATCACTTATGAGCCGACTCCCGGCTTCAGAATGGCAAACAGATGGAAGACCTCGGCAGAGCTTGCCGAAGAAAAGGAAAGAGTATCCACTGTCGATTGGGATTATGTATATGAGCCCGATGTAGAGCTTCCCGATATCGAGATTGAAGAACATGAAGAAACAAATTCCATAGACTGGAAATATCCCGTGCTTATCGCCGCGGCATCGCTTGCGGCCGCTCTTGTCCTGCTCATCATCGTAAAACTGATCGGGCGTATCAGATACATGCTCAGCGACGATGAAAAGAAATATAACATCCTCCTTGTGAGAAATATGAGGCTTCTGAAGATCTGCGGATTATCCAAGCCCGATGAAGAAACCTTTGAAGAATTCAGATTGAGGGCAGAAAAAGAAATCCCCCGTAAGCTGCTGGATTTCACGCAGATCTATGAAACCTATGCTTACAGAGGAGATAAGATCACCGATAAGGATGTTATTGTGGTAAATGACAATAACAGAAACCTTATCGATCATATAAAGAAGACGGGACTCAGGGGAAGATTATCCCTTATCGGATACTACCTGTTTATAATATGAATTCTAATTGTTCTGTTCTGAGATGGAAACTTATCCTCAAAAATAATGTGATCGAAATCCATGCTCTAATTTTGTGATCTCTTCCGGCTTCAGGGATTGTTGCTGAAAAAATCCTTCAGCTTTTTGAGCAGTCCGTCCTTATCGATCGTCTTGAGCAGATAGTCCGCAGGGGAAAGACCCATTACCGATATGATGCTGTCGGTATCACTGTGTCCCGTGAGAAACATTACGGGAATCTGTCCGGTTTCCGAATCATTCTTCAGCATCTCGAGTACCTGGGGGCCGTTTGCGATGGGCATTTCATAATCGAGAAGCACAAGATCGGCTTTGTTCCTTGCAAGGAAACTGATCGCCTGGACGCCGTTGGCCGCCATGCCCACATGATAATTATCCTTCAGCCATTCATACACGGTTCTCATATATGTGATGTCATCATCCACGACAAGCACAGTCTTTTTACGGTTCTCTCCGGTATTTTCTTCCATATACCTGCCGATGCATTTAAGCAGATCGTCCATGACGAGGGGTCTCTTGAACACCTCCAGTATATGATTGGCGGGGATGAATCTTTTTACAGTCTCCGCTTCCGCAATATCTCCGATGATGATGATCTTCCTGTCCAGATCGTTAACCATATCCTTAAGATAGACCAGCATCTCGGTCATCTCTTCGATCTCTTCATTGGTGAACAGGATCACAAGCTCTATCTTGTCACGGAGTCTTTCTATCTCCTTGATGCTTCCGTTTGACAGAACACAGTTCATTCTGCCTGTCTGCATCTTGGAAACAAGACTCTTGGCCAGAAAGCTTTCCGTGGAACTTATGACCAGAACCTGTCCGGGCTGAACATATAAGCTATCCATCATATCCTCCGATCAGTTTTTATCCAAAACAGATTTCGCACATTTTCCGATTCCGTCCCAGTCGAGTTCGTTCAGTTTTTTTGCGATATCATCCAGAACTTCTTTCTCTTCCTGCGGGAAGGAATATTCCCTGAGGTCCCTGATAAGATCCTCCATCATTCCGAAATCCATGCTCTCAGCAATCTCGCAAACGGTCGCGAATGCTTCCTTTATCATCTCCGGAGTTATTTCTTTTCCGGTACCGGAATTCTTATCCAGAAATGAAAGCTTACCGTTAAGCTCCCTGAATCCACTTAAAAGCACCGGAATATCACGGTGGATGGTCTCAAGGTCTTCCGCTTTTCCCGCTTCTTCAAGAGCCGCCGCTTTTTCGGAAAGCTGTGAAGCTCCTATGATCCTTGCGGAACTCTTAAGCGCATGTACCTTTACCGTCAGATTTTTGATATCTCCGGCTTCAAGATATTTTTCGATCTCTTCTGCCTTTTCCTCCGCGCTCCTGTGGAAGGTTTCAAGAACGGACACATATCCGTCCTTGGATCCGCAGTTTATGATGCCGCTCTTTCTGTTGATCTCGGGGATCATATCAAGGCCTGCAAGCGGATCTTCATCCGCCATATTCAAAGTATTGTCCGCGGGTCCGGCATCATCTTCCGTATCCAGCTTTTCGATCTTGTCATCCGGAAGATACTTCATTACCATTTCTTCGAGTTCGTTTCCGTCGACGGGCTTGGACAGGTAATCCTCGAAGCCTTCTGACAGATACATCTCCCTCGCACCCGAAACGGCATTTGCCGTAAGTGCCACGTAGACGGTCTTTCCCGCTTCGGCATTTTCATTTTCCCTGATCCTGTGAAGCGTTTCTATTCCGTCCATATCGGGCATCATATGATCGATGAATATTATATCATATGATTTGCGTCCGGCGCTTGCCAGTGCTTCCTGTCCCGATGCGGCGGTATCTATCCTGACCTGCGTCTTCTTGAGAAGATTCTTTATGACGAGCAGGTTCATCTCGGTATCATCTACAACAAGGATATCGGCCTTGGGAGCGTGGAACAACTCTTTGTAGGCTTTTCTCTGTACATTGGTCCTCTTGAACCTTTCGGATATATTACCCATGGGTTCCTTGCCGATGACCTTCTGCCTTACTTCAAACGAGAATTCCGAGCCCTCTCCGTAAACGCTCTTGACGTCAAGTTTTGAATCCATAAGCGCAAGGAGCTGTTTGACAATGCTCATTCCGAGACCCGTGCCCTCGATGGAACGGTTCCTGCTCTCCTCGATCCTTTCAAAAGGAGAAAAGAGCTTATTCATATCCTCTTCCTTCATTCCGATGCCGGTATCTGAAACCCTGAAGGAAACATATATCTCATCGTCTGCGGTTCTTCTGTAATCGACGGAAAAACGCACCTCTCCCTTTTCCGTGTATTTCACGGCATTTGTAAGAAGGTTCAATGCGATCTGCTTTATGCGGATCTCATCGCCGTACAGGAGATTGGGTATATCGGAATTCACCTTCAGGACCAGCTTGAGTCCTTTTTTTGTTGCTCGTTCCCTTACCATATTGACGAGATCGACCACAACACTCGAAAGCTCGTACTGTACGGGAAGAATCTCCATCCTTCCTTCTTCTATCTTGGAGAAATCCAGTATGTCATTTATCAGTGACAAAAGAGTTCTTCCCGCAACGCGGATATCCTCCGCGTAATTAAGCGTATCCTGTTCATCGGATTCCCTGAGGATCATCTCATCCATACCGAGAACGGCATTGATGGGTGTGCGGATCTCATGGCTCATATTCGCAAGGAATGATGACTTGGCCTTGTTGGCATTGTCTGCGGCCTGTTTGGCTTCCTCAAGCTCTTCCGTATAACGGATATAGTCCGTATCATCAACGAGTGAATACAGTTTTCCCGCATCCACACCGTTCTGCACCAGGTTGTTTTCCTTGGGAGTAAATACCCTGTCACCGATCGTAAGAGTATCACCGGATGCGATCGCCGATGTCATCATGGCAAGAACTTCATCGGGTCTCGAATCGAGATCGGGGAAAAGCTTTCTTGCCGTCTTGTTGGAAAAAACGAGTTTTCCTTTTTCATCTATTGCTATAACGCCCTCGGCAAGTTCGTCATTTACGAAATCCTTAGCCAGACTTTCGGCATCGAGGAGCTTGTAACGGAAGATGGCGATCAGCATGAACATTGTGCCAATGGGGAATCCGATCATGGTCACATCATATACTTCTGTCACGGGAAGAAGATCCAGCATCTCGACGACCGCGCATATGCTCTGCACCACCATGGACAGCATGACCATGATGATCCTCTTTTTTTCGATTCCCCCGGATTTTCTGCTGATCTCTCTGATAAGAAATGAGATAATGACGACGGCATAGAGCAGCATAGCCACGGTCCACAGGCCATGGACAATGGCGTCCTTATGGACAAATATGGGGAAATCGCCTCTGAGCGAGAACGACATATCCTTATAATACAGCTGTGTTTCTTTTGTCGTGAATACGCAGAGATATATGACCAGATTGGATAATCCGAGAAGTATCTTCAGAACCTTGGAAACCTTCAGTTTCAGGAATTCCACGTTGAAGAAAAGAAGTGCGAACGGGGTCCACACTCTTCCGAAATACGACAGTCTGAGTGCGGTGAAATATGCTTCCTCGGTGGTGCTCATGAGTTCGAGATAATACCCGAGACTGTTTACCAGAGTGGATATGCACACCAGAAACAGCCAGCTGTGAAGCGCCGACTTCATGTTTTTGAAAACCACCCAGCTTTCGATAAGAAGCATTATCATCGTGATAAGCTGGATCGTAAGAACTACATGATACATTTTTCTCCCCCGTGTAAACCGGCCGGATAATCCCGGCGGCCTTATCTGTTCATAAGTTCGTTTACTTCATTAAGTTTTGGCGGATTGAGCGGAAGCGGAAATCTCGAGATCGCTACTCCGGAACAGGCACTCGCAAACCTTACCGTCTCCTCATCATTCATTCCGTGTAAAAGAGCATATACGCATCCGGCCTTAAATGTATCACCGGCTCCGAGCGTGCTCCTTACCTCTACGGGATGCGGCTTCATACAGTGGATCTCTTCACCGTTTCTCGCATAGAGCATATCACCGCCGCCCTGTGTTATGATCGTAAGCCCGCTGCTCTCTTCCTGCATTAGCTTCATTATATCTTCGGCGCTCATTCCCTCATAGGTTTCCGTGCATTCCTTTGAAACCACATTTATCGCCGCATTCTTATGAAGGAAGGAATCATGCTTTGAATCGATCGTCACATAGGGAATGCCGGCTTTGATGCAGATCTCTGCCGCTCTCTGCGTCTCTTCGCCGAAGAACGGATCGATGGCAACAACCTTACTTGACAGGATATCTTCCTCCTGTGGAATGCTCCACCATCTCTTTCCTGTGGAAAAGAGAGTCTGAAAGCGTCCCATGGGTGAACGCACAAGCCCCGCGATAACAACATAATCCATAACGCCGTCATCATCAGTCACAAAAGTCATGGATGACAGGTCGACATTCTTATTCTTATAAAATGATCTCAGCATCGGAGCAACCTCTGTTCCGATCCATGTTCCGTCCATCTTGACGGACACACCGAGAGAATCGAGCACCGTGGCTGCCGTTCCGGTCTCACCGCCGGGCAGGAAGTAGTGCTCCTTTATCTCCGAATATTCGTCCGGCTTCAAAAAACCGTCTTTTAAAAGAAATGAATGTGTTCCGAGTATCTGACCGAACAGATAAGCATCATGTGCCATAGATTTTCCATCCCCTCCGGAGCGGACATAACATTTCGCCCCATTTATTTATTATATCACTGAAAACGGTAAATATCCCAATACAAAATGAACCCTCCCGGCTGTGACGGGAAGGCTCATTATAAAGGATTTAAGGATAATTAAGAAGAGGATCCGCGCACAGACAGATACATCACTTGTAACAGTGCCAGAAGAGCGAGCCGACCGTTATTACGACTTCGCCGTCAGCCTTGATCTTCTTTTCAAAATATGATCTGATCTTCTTTTCATTGTCGGAAATGTATTTTTCATTTCCCTCGAAAGAACTCTTCATCTTCCGGATGAGATCATCCGCATCTTCAAAGTGCCAGTTATTTGTGATCTCGGTTTTTTCGACGCGGTCGAAATGCTTCTCGAGCATCTTCCTGCATTCTTCCTGAGCCGTTATCTCTTCGTCGAGGATTGCATCGATTCCGGATGTATTTACTCCGATCTCATCAAGAACATCCCTGAAATACTTTCTCCATCTGTTTACCGCCGCACCGTTAAAGGAAAACATTCCGCCCTTCGCAACGGTCCTGCTTGCTCTTTCAACAAACTTGGCGGGATCTTTAAGCTCAAAGTTGATGTAGTGTGCGATGACAAGTGAGAATTTCTTTTCCTTGTCGATCTTCTTCCAGGCCTTGTCGCTTTCAAGATCCTCGAACTCGAGATCGATGGATACTCCCTTGGGAAGGGTGCCTTTGTTCTCATTGACGTACCATGCAAATTCATCCGCCCAGCTTCCGTGGATGTCATAGCCTGTTATATCGCTACCTTCCGGAATACGGGACCAGTTGTTTCTCCAGAGCTTTGCATATCCGAATCCGAGATCGAGGATTCTTTCCTTCTTCCCGATATCGAGCGATTCGAATATCTTTTCGTACCAGTCCTTTTCCTGTGAAGTGTGCTTCAGCGCATCCCAGTGATGCTCATCGGCTTTCTGGTCGAGACTGATGTTACGGACCATATCCGCGACATCATCCCAGTCGAGTTTTCCTTCTTTTCTGCTGAGGGTTCTGTTTATGGCATCGATAACCTTCTGGGTCTGATACTTTCTGTCCTCCATCTGCTTAAGCTGAATGCGTAAAGCATCCTCGATATCCACGGCATCACCCGCAACAAGATTATCTCTTATCTCTTCAAGTGAAAAGCCTATTGTCTTGAGTGCGACGATCTTCTCGAGGATCTCGAGTGATTCTTTGTCGTAGAGTCTGTAGTTTCCTTCCGAGTAATCCGCAGGCTTGAGCAGACCTTTTTCATCATAAAGTCTTACAGCTTTTTGTGATACGCCCGCCTTTTTAGCGATCTCACCGGATGTCATTTTCTTTTCCATACAGGAACCTCCTTTCCTTGATAAGACCATCTTAAGGGGTGCCCCAAGGGAAGAGTCAACACGTATTTTGAAAAATTTTTTTTGCTGCTCCGGCCATGAAAAAACAGACCCTGCATCGCCGTGGCCTTCGGCTCTGCAGGGTTTGATTATATCACAGAATGATCTGCTCTGCGTATCGCGGCTCTTGATATCTTGCCGTTGGAAGTCAGGGGGAGGGCTTCCGTAAACACTATCATTCTGGGATATTTATATATGGCTGCTCTTTCTTTTACAAAATCCTGTATCTCGGTCTTAAGTGCACTATCACCGGTAAATCCATCCTTCAGGACTATGCTTGCCTTAACGATCTCTCCTCGTTTCTGTGAAGGATATCCGGTGACCGCACACGCAGAAACGGCCGGGTGCTGCATCAGGATATCCTCCACCTCGGAGGGGCCTATACGGTAACCGCTTGATTTTATGACATCATCATTTCTTCCGATGAAGAAATAGTTACCTTCCTTATCTCTGTATGCTTTGTCCTTCGTGTGATATACTCCGCCTTCCCAGGCATCGGAATAAAGCTTCCCGTCACCCAGATAACCTTTGAATACTCCGAGAGGACTTCTGCCTCCTTCGGGGATCAGAACTATCTCTCCTTCTTCTCCGTCTTTAACCTTTTTTCCGTCTTCATCAACAAGCTCTATATGATAAAGAGGAGAAGCCTTTCCTATGGAACCCTTTACAGGATGAGCTTTCACCGGAGTGCAGATCTGAAGTGCAGTCTCTGTCTGTCCGAATCCTTCCCTTATGACAAGTCCTGTCGCCGCAGTGAACTTTTCCGACACGGACGGTGGCATCGGCTCACCTGCGGTTGTGACCGATTTCAGGCTGCTGAGATCATAGGCTCCCAGATCCTCGTGAAGGAAATATTTATATATCGTCGGGGGAGCACAGAATGTATTTACTTTCTCATCCTGTATCAGCCTGAGCATATCCGATGCATAGAAATTGTCATAGTCATAGACCATGATCGCAGCACCTGCAAACCATTGTCCGTAAAGCTTGCCCCACGCAGACTTGGCCCATCCGGAATCCGCAACGGTAAGATGAATATCTCCGGCCGATACCCCGTGCCATTTTTTGGCAGTGTAGATATGTGCTATCGGGTAGGAATGATCGTGAATGACAGCCTTCGGAGATCCGCTCGTGCCCGATGTAAAATAGTAGAGCATATCGTCAAAGGTTTTTGTCTTAACTCTTTCGAGATCTGCCGGAGCGTTACGGATAAGTTCGTCAAGATCGTATGCATCTTCAAATCTGTCTCCGGTGACTATCTGAAGTATCTCCCTGCCTTCGATGGCTTCTTTTACCTTCTCGCAGATATTCTCCGAATTGACGCAGATGACCGCTCTGACTTTTGCGGCTTCACACCTTTCCCTGATATCCTCTGCGGATACCATATGGGAGGTGGGCACCGCAACGGCACCCAGTTTATGAAGCGCAAGTATCGATATCCAGAACTGGTATCTTCTCTTCATAAGGAGCATCACCGGATCTCCCTTACCGATACCGAGCAGGCGGAAAGCATTTGCGGCCCTGTTGCTGAGCTCCTTTAATTCACCGAATGTGAATACCGTTCTTATTCCGCCGGAACTTCTGTGGATAAGTGCCGTCTTTTCCGGAAAAATGCGTGAATATTCATCCACAACATCATACGCAAAATTGAAATCGTCTCCGAATGATGTTTCTATCTTCACGATGCGTCCGGATCCGTCTTTTATCTCTTTATAGTATCTGTCGATAATATCAGACATATATATACCGGCTTTATCTGTAGCCGACCTTTCTGAATCGTTGGTATCTTGCTTCGATGAGATCTTCCGTTTTCATCTGCATGAGCTTTTTGAATTCATCCTTAAGATTATCCGACAGCTCTTTGAGTTTTCCTTTTCTGCAGATACGGTCGATCAGACCAAGCTTCATAAGTTTGTCCGCGGTAAGGCAGAGTGCCTTTGCGGCTTCATCCGCTCTTGCCGTATCCTTCCAGAGGATATTTGCGCAGCTTTCGGGAGAGACAACGCTGAAATACGCATCCTCCGTCATCCATATCCTGTCCGAATGACAGAGTGCGAGTGCGCCTCCGCTTCCGCCTTCTCCGATGACTACGGATATTACCGGAGTCTTAAGGTCCGACATCCCGGCCAGGTTATCGGCTATCGCTCTTCCCTGTCCGCGCTCCTCCGCATCTATACCGCAAAATGCGCCGGCGGTATCCACAATGCACAACACCGGCCTTCCGAATTTTTCAGCCTGCTTCATAAGCCTTAATGCCTTACGGTAACCTTCGGGATGAGCACTTCCGAAATTCCTGAATATCCTGTCCTCGGTGTTTTTCCCTTTTTCGATTCCGATCACGGTAACGGGAATATCTCCGAGAAAACCTATCCCTGCGATGACAGCTCTGTCATCTCCGAAAAGCCTGTCACCGTGCAACTCGATAAAGTCATCTATCAGTGCATTTATATAATCTGTTGCGGTAAGCCTGTTTTCGCTTCTCGCACCGAGCACTGTGGAGTATTCTTCATTTGTCCTGACAACGTTCTTGCCCATGTATCTTCTCCGGAATGCAGATCACATTCCGTGTATCTTCAAAAGTTTTGCTATGTATTTTTTCTGTTCGCATCTCGGAACGATCGCATCGATAAAGCCGCATTCCAGAACCCTCTCCGCTCTCTGGAAATCCTTGGGAAGAGTTTTGCCGAGACTTTTTTCGATGACCCTCGGTCCCGCGAATCCTATCCTTGCTCCGGGCTCCGCAAGCGTGATGTCACCGAGCATCGCAAAGCTTGCATCCACGCCTCCGGTTGTCGGATTCGTAAGAAGAACTATATATAAATTGCCATCCTTGGAGTGACGTTTCACCGCAGCGGACACCTTGGACATCTGCATGAGAGATATCATTCCCTCCTGCATCCTTGCTCCTCCAGACACCGTTATCCCGAGTACCGGAAGATGTCTTACCGTTGCGTATTCAAAGAGCCTCGTTATCTTCTCGCCTACCACGGCACCCATGGAACCCATCATGAAATTGGAATCCATGGAAAAAAGACATACCCTGTGCCCTTCTATCTCTCCTTCGCCACAGATGACACCTTCCGTCTCCCTGCTCTTTTCCATAGCGGCTCTGAGCTTGTCATCATACTCAGGAAAGCCGAGGATATTTTTTGATGAAAGCTCCCTGTCCGTTTCGATAAAGCTTCTTCTGTCGGTAAGCATCAGGATCCTTCTTCTCGCCCTGACCTGGAAATAGTGGCCGCATTCGGGACAGACAAAATGATTGTTCCTGATCCTCGACACCGCAATACGCTTTTTGCATTTCTTGCATATGATCTTTCTCGTGCTGCCTTTACCGTCCGTGGACTCAAGATCGTTATTTGCTTTTAGGAATAGTCTTTTCAGATCCATTTATTCAAAGAACCTTTTCGCATATGCCGGCATCATATGTTCCGAGTGTGAACCTTACATCTTCAAGAAATCTCATATGCATCTCCCTGTTATTGTCCACACCGACCAGAACAAATTCCGACAATGCGCTCTTCATCTTTCGTATCGCACCGTCTCTTGTATCCGCACACACAACAAGCTTTCCGAGCATCGAATCATAGAAGGGAGTGATCTCAAAATTCTGGTAAAGTGCGGAATCGAATCTCACATCCACTCCGCCGGGAATATGGAGCAGCTCCACCTTTCCGACGGCAGGAGACATATCATCCGGATGCTCGGCACAGATCCTGCATTCTATGGCATGTCGTCCTGTGTTTATATCCTCCTGCGTGAAAGGAACGGATATACCGGCGGCGGTCCTTATCTGCCACTCCACGATATCCACACCGCATACCATCTCGGTTACGGAATGTTCAACCTGAAGTCTTGTGTTCATCTCCAGAAAATAGTAATCTTCACCCTTAACGAGAAACTCCACTGTTCCCACGGTCACATAGCCTACGCCCGAGGTAAGCTTCTTCGCGGATTCATACATCCTCTCTCTTACCGAATCACTCAGTACGGGTGCGGGACATTCTTCAATGAGCTTCTGGTTTCTTCTCTGTACGGAGCAGTCCCTGTCCCCGAGGATTATCACATGCCCGGCTTTATCCGCAAGGATCTGCACCTCTACATGCTTTACATGTTCGAGATACTTTTCCATAAAGATCCCGTCATCTCCGAACGAGCATTCCGCTTCTTTCTTTACTTCGGAAAAGGCTCTTTCAAGTTCTTCCTTTTCCCTTACTATACGGATGCCCTTGCCTCCGCCTCCGGCTCTGGCCTTGAGTATCACGGGATACCCTATCCTCTCTGCATTTTCGGAAGCCTCCCCGATCGAGCTTAAGATTTCACTTCCGGGAATCACCGGAACTCCGTTTTCCGAGGCAATGGTCCTTGCGGTCTCCTTCCGGCCCATCTTTTCCATAACGGAAGATGACGGTCCGACAAATACTATGCCTTCAACCTCACAAGCTCTCGCAAAAGAAGCATTCTCCGAAAGCATTCCGTATCCCGGATGCACCGCTTCGGATCCCGTGTTCTTAGCTATCGTGATAAGGGCATCAATGTTCAGGTAACTGTCCCTGGCAAGTGGTCCGCCTATGCAATAGCTTTCATCCGCCATGCCGACATGCAGTGCATCTTTATCCGCTTCGGAATAAACCGCAACCGTCTCTATGCCCATTTCCTTGCATGCCCTGATAACACGCACCGCAACTTCTCCGCGGTTTGCTATGAGGATCCTGGAAAACATACCGTCATTCCTTTCCGCCCATAAGAGCAAATGAGAAATCACCGCTCATACATCTCTTGCCGTCTACGCTCACTTCACCGTGCAGCAGGTACAGAGGGTGACATCCGTTTAAGATCTTCGTATCTATCTTCACAAGGTCACCGGGCTTTACCATGTTCCTAAACCTGATTTTGTCCAGTCCGGTGTATACGGGTGTGATGCCTTCTTTCATCCTGTCCTTGAAAAGAACACATGCCGACTGCGCCATCATCTCGCACTGGATCACGCCCGGAACTATAGGATTATCCGGAAAATGACCCTGCAGGAAAAATTCATCTCCGCGCACCCTGTAATATGCCGTTGCACTTCCGTCCTCATTAACATCTGCTTCGTCGACGAGCAACATGGGCTCACGATGGGGAAGTATCTGTTTTATTTCTTCTCTGTCCATTTTTATTATCCGATCACAAATAATGTCTGGTGATATTCAACGAGAGCTCCGTTCTCGGCAAATGCTTTGACCACTTTTCCGGATGCCGGTGACTTTACTTCATTCATCATCTTCATCGCTTCGATCGTGCAGAGTACATCACCCTTCTCAACAGTGTCTCCTTCTTTTACCGGAGTTTCGTTCGCGTAGAACACACCGAGTATCGGAGCCTTCACTTCGGTTCCGCTTACCGCTGCGGAATCTTCCTGATGTTCCGCATCACTGCGTGCGTCTGTCTTTGCATTCCCGCCGGACGCTGACTTAGCTCCGTCCATACAGAAGGAGTAGTCACCCGCAGTCTGCTTTATCTCTTTTTTCAATGTGAGCTTTATATCTTTTTCTTCGACCGAAAGCTCAGTCAGTCCGAGCCTTTCGAAAAGATCTGCGTATTCTTTCAATAAACCCATTTTCCGTCTTCCTTTCAGATCCTCTTAAGTGCGATCACGGCATTATGTCCGCCGAATCCGAGTGAGGAACTGACAGCGTAATCAACGATCGTCTTAACCGCATGATTGGGAGTGTAATCGAGATCGCATTCTTCGTCTTTTTCTCTGTAATTTATCGTGGGAGGAATTATGCCGTCCTTCAGTGCGAGTGCGGAAGCTATTGCTTCAACCGCACCGGTTGCTCCCATCATATGTCCCGTCATGGATTTGGTGGAACTGATGTGGAGGGAATATGCTCTTTCCCCGAACACTTTTTTGAGCGCTTTTGTTTCCATTGCGTCATTCAGATGAGTTCCGGTTCCGTGCGCATTTACATAGATCTCACTGTCAGCCTCCATGCCGGCTTCCCCGCAAACCGCCTTTATCGCCCTGACCGCTCCGTCGCCCTCGGGATCGGGTGCGGTTATGTGGTATGCATCCGATGTGTTCGCATATCCTACAACCTCTGCGATGATCTCTGCGCCGCGTGCCTTTGCATGCTCATACTCTTCAAGCATCAGAACTCCGGCACCCTCGCCCATTACAAAGCCCGCCCTTCTCTTGTCAAAAGGAAGACTTCCTTCACTCGGTTCATCGGAAAGATTCAATGCCTGGCAGTTGATGAAGCCGGCCATCGCCAGTTCATTTATAGATGCCTCGCTTCCGCCTGCAAGTATCGCATCCGCATATCCGTGTTTGATCGTCCTGTATGCCTCGCCGATACAATGCGTTGATGTCGCACACGCGGTAACGATCGGAAGAGTGGGACCCTTAGCTCCGAACCTGATCGATACCGAGCCCGAAGCCATGTTTGAGATCATCATCGGAACGAAGAAGGGTGAGACCATCTCAGGACCCTTTTCATCCAGTTTTCTTGTTTCCCTGAGTGTGGAGGATATTCCTCCGATACCGGAACCGATGTAGACACCGAAGCGGTTTTTATCAAGGTCACTTTCTAGAATACCGCTCTGTTCCACCGCCTGCTTTGATGCAGCCATCGCGTACTGCATATACAGGTCGGACTTTCTTATTTCCTGAACGGTGTCATATACCTTCTTCGGATCAAAATCCTTAACCTCGGCATCGAGATTTACTTTAAGTCCGGACGCATCGAATCTCTTTATCCTGTCGATCCCGCATATGCCTTCGCATATATTTTTCCAAAATGTTTCGATATCGTTTCCGACGGGAGATACGACTCCCATTCCGGTGATGACAACTCTACACATACATTCCTCCGTCAACCTTTATGACTTCACCGGTTATATACCTCGAACTTTCGCTTGCAAGGAAAAGTGCAAGCTCTGCAACATCCTCGGGCTTTCCTAAGCTGCCGAGAGGTATTGTCCCTGTGATCATCTTCGTATATTCCTCACCGAGTGCTCCTGTCATATCGGTTTCGATATAACCGGGAGCTATGGCGTTGCATCTTATCTTTCTGCTTCCGTATTCCTTTGCGACGGTCTTGGTAAAGCCGATGATGCCTGCCTTCGATGCGGCATAATTGGCCTGTCCCTTATTACCCATAAGTCCGACAACCGAACTGATGTTGATGATGTTTCCGCTGCGCTGCTTTATAAAACTTCTTATAAATGCTTTTGTCATAAAGATGGTTCCCTTAAGGTTCACATCAATGACATCATCAATATCCGAATCCTTTAACGCGGGAAGAAGGTTATCCCTGGTGATACCGGCGTTATTCACAAGGATGTCCGCATGACCGAAATCTGCGAGTATTTCTTCCGACACATCACTTACATCCTTAGCATTGCTTATATCGCAGATATAGAACCTGACATTTCTCCCCGTCTTTTCCAGTCTGCCGATTGTTTCCTTCGCCGCATCGGAATCACTTGTTGCGATGAGCGCGATATCCGCCCCGTCTTCCGCAAACCTTTCCGCAATGGCTCTTCCTATTCCTCTTGTTCCGCCGGTTATCACGGCGACCTTTCCATCAAGCATATTTAAGCGCCTCCAATGCATTTCCCAGACTTACCCTGTCGCTTACATTCAGTATCTTCACATCGGGACAGGTTCTCTTTACAAATCCCGACAGTACATTTCCGGGTCCGCATTCTATAAAAGTATCCGCTCCGGCTTTCAGCATATTCCGGAGAGTATCTTCCCACCTTACGCTGTTTGAGATCTGGGCGGAGATGAGGTCGATGATCTTTCCTTTTTCTTCGGGATAAGTGCATGCCAAACGGTTCGAATAGATATCGGTATCGGACTTTTTTATGAAATATCCGCCGGTTAAAAGTTCGTCCCTCAGACTGTTAGATGCGGACTTCATGTACGGAGTATGGAAGGGTCCGCTTACCGCGAGCGAGATGCATCTTACTTTTTTGATCGACAGTGCAAGCTGAAGTTCCGAGATTTTCTCCGCAGTTCCCGATACAACGATCTGTCCGGGACAGTTGTAATTGACAGGATACACACCTATCTCTTCACATATCTCTTCAAGTTCTTCCCGGTCCATCCTCAGAACCGCGAGCATACCGCCATCTATTCTCTTTGCGGCTTCAGCCATCAGAAGTCCTCTTTTGACGACCAGTCTGAATGCGGACATCTCATCCATGATCCCGCTGAGTGCAAGTCCCGCAACCTCCCCGAGAGAAAAACCTGCGATCATATCGGGAGCCACGCCGTTTTCCTTAAGAGAGATCGCTGCGGCTATATCCGCAAGGAACAGACAGGGCTGTGTATTGGATGTGTGTTTTAATTCCTCATCGCTTCCTTCAAACATCTGTCTGAGAGTTCCGGGACGTATCTTTTCGGCTTCATCGAACACATCCCTTACCGCTTTGATGCTTTCATATAATTCTTTTCCCATACCGGGATACTGGCTTCCCTGTCCGGCAAGCAAAAATGCTGTCTTTCCCATTTATGTCTTTCCTATCTCCGGGTCATTCTTTTCCCATCAGTTTGTATGCTTCTCTGCAGATGCCTGTGATTATCTCTTCACAGGTTCCTTCACTGTTCACAAGTCCGGCGATCTGTCCGCACATACAGGATCCGTTCCTGACATCGCCTTCTATCGCAGCTCTTCTGAGTGCGCCTGCTCCGAGTTTTTCCAGATCCTCCGGTTTGGTGTTCGGATCCCTCTCCAGCTTGTCGAACTCCCTGCTCATACGGTTCTTGAGAGCACGTACGGGATGCCCGAGTGTTTTACCGGTGACTATCGTGTCCCGATCCTTTGCCGAGAGAACTTTCTCTTTATAGTTTTCGTGAACGCTGCATTCCTTTGCGGTAAGAAATCTCGTTCCCATCTGCACAGCCGAAGCTCCGAGCATGAATGCCGCTGCCATTCCGCGTCCGTCCGCAATTCCGCCTGCAGCAATGACAGGAATATTTACCGCATCGACTACCTGGGGAACAAGTGCCATTGTTGTAGTCTCCCCGACATGTCCTCCGGATTCGCATCCTTCCGCGATAACGGCCGACGCACCCATATCCTCGACCATTCTTGCCAGTGCGACGCTTGCAACAACGCAGATGACCTTCACACCCGCAGCCTTAAGCTTCTCCATATACTTAGCCGGATTTCCCGCACCCGTCGTGACAACGGAGATCTTTTCTTCGCATACGACATCGACCGCTTCGTCAATGTACGGACTCATCAGCATCAGATTTACTCCGAACACTTTGTCCGTAAGCTTCCTTGCTTCCTTTATCTGGGTTCGGAGCTGTTCTCCGTTTGAGTTCATGGCCGCGATAAGACCGAGACCTCCCGCTTCCGATACCGCGGACGCAAGACGTGCATCCGCTATCCATGCCATTCCGCCCTGAAATACCGGATATTTGATTCCAAGCATTTCACATACCGGATTCTTTTCCATCTCTTCTCCTTATGTAAGATCACTGCTTCTCTATGTACTCTGCGAGCTTTTCGATAGAGGTGATGTCTTGTGAAAGCTCGATCTTGCAATCAAGTTCTTCCTGAAGCTGCATTACAAGCTCCATGATGTCGAGCGAATCAAGTCCGATCTCCGCGAAGGTATCGGTTGCTTTAAATTCCGACTCATCCTTATCAAGGTAGCCTGCGATAACACGGATAATGGTTTCGGTAACATTTTTCATTCTCTTTTCTCCTTAATCCCTTTACGGGTACATTGATTCTCGCGTAAAGAATATCCCCGGGTGTTACCCCCGGGTCAACAATAAATTTTTCTCCGGATATTTCGAGCTTTTGTGCCTATTTGCGGATTTTTGAAAGATTTGATTTAAGTAAAATGATAAGAAAAACCTTGGGGCTGACCCCAAGGTATGCTACAATCATTTTCACAGACAGCCGTCTGCCGCTTATTGTATTGAAAATGTGATCTGAGATGATCGGAGAAAAAATGAATAAAAATCAGATTAATACTTCAAGTCAGGAATATACACTTCAGGTATCCGAATTTGCCGCTCTGTGCAATACGACAAGGGATACTCTCAGGTACTATTATGAACAGGACATTCTCATCCCATGGAAAAATCCGAAGAACGGATACCATTATTATTCCGCTGCACAGATAAGCTCTTTCTTTTTCATCACGACAATGCGACAGTCGGGATGTTCGATCGCGGAGATCGGCAAGATAATCCATAATCTTTCGAGAAGCGGAATAGAGGATCTGGCAAATTCCAAGATACGCCAGATGCAGCGTGAAGCATTTCTGATCACAAAGAAGATCTCGGCACTCCAGCTCGGAATGTGGATCCTCGGAAAATACACCTCGCACAAGCCCGGAGCTCCGTTCGTAGACATACTGCCTCCCATGAGTGTCTGTAAGAGTCCGATCGCAGAAAAGGATTCTTCTTTTCATACGGCAGATATTGCACGGGAGATCTCATGGCATCTCGCCAAGACAACGGGGGACGATTCACTTCCGGTTTTCCCCGCAGGTGTGACCATCGATTATGACGATCTCGTAAAAGGCAACTATGTTTACAACAACATAATCAGTCTTTCCTTTTTGCCTGCGGACAATATCGGAACATTTCCCGTACCCGGAAGCAGGGCGGTGCTCTGTTACCATGATAACAATTCACCGGACATTGAGAAGACGTACCGGAAGATGCTCTCAATGATAAAGAGGTCGAACCTCACACCGTGTTCCGACCTCTTCTCGATAAGCCTTATCAATCTATATGACGACAATAAAAACCACACATATTTCAAATATCTCTTCATATGCGTCGAATAAAATCGAGCTGCGTCTCAGAAAAGAGATATCTTATCGAACACTCCGGCTTCGTTCAATGTGACCAGGCAGGATGATACCAGTACAGCCACGATTATCAGTCCCGTAAGTAACCTTCTGAGTCTGATAAGTGTTCCCACGTTCCGCATTTCATATATCACCCAGTCATTCTTTTCCTGATCATATTCCGCACCGCAATAGGGACAGGTTTTCGACTTGAATGCATCGAAGCTTCCTCCGCATGAGGAACACTGTATATTTGTTATGGAGAAATTGTTCCCGTACGGAATGTCCGTCCTTCTTCCGGCCTTGATCCTGTAGACCTCATCACGGGTTTTTATCTTATTTCCCAGATCCCTTGAAATTTCAAAATACAGATCGGCGGTGACATTTACCATATTGCCTGTAGTCCGGACACTTTTACAGGCTATATAACCCTTGGATGCCACATCCACGATATTATCGAATTCTTCTCCATTTCCGAATCCGCGGTAAAACGGAAGCTCCGTGCGTTTATCCGAGAAAACAAATATTTTGAAAAGGGACATCATTTTTGCGGCGAAGTACTCCAGTGTAAACTCCGGAGATATGACCGACATATGTGATTCAAATCTGGCTCTGGAACCGATCACCTCAAACAGCGACGGCATAACCGCAAATGCCCTTCGGAAACAGTCGAGGAACCATCCGAAATATCCTATGACAGGTATCATGATAACCATGGTAACAAGCATGGCAAAAAGATAACGTGGCGAAGCAAGTGCTCTCAGTCCACCGTAATTTTTTGCAAACATGGCCAGACACATAATCAGATTGACCGGCAAAAGATAAAGTCCGTACTCCAGCACAGTCTTAAACATTTTCTCTGCCTTGCCGCTCATATCAAATACAAAATAGTAATTCTTGACTTTCGGATACAGTTCGGACATCTCAAAATGTGTTCCGCAGTGAGCGCATCCGTCCTGAAGCTCTGCAATGGTGGATACGGAACCGCAGTTTGGACAACTGTATATGTCACCGCTGACATCCTCTCCGTCACGCACACCCACCACGGTTTCATAGATTGATTGCGGTACGCTCTTCCGGTATGTTTTCATACCGTCTCTTTGTATCGTCCTGTTATGAGTGATAAAATCCACGGTCCAGGAAGTGTCGTAATGACCGTCTTTCCATGATCTCACTCTGTTAAGACCGTTCGGAAAAGGTCCTCTGTGGATCATTTCTTCCGTATACCTGAGATTTCTTTTTTCGAGGCGGTTTCTCTGGAGTTCAAGGCAGTAGCGAAGTTCCCTGTCCGCTGACATCACCCTGGCGCCGGGTTCAAAGGCATGGCTTATCTCCATACGGAAATCGGCCGCAACTTTTTCTCTGTTATCAGTCATAACACCCTCCGATCATGGATCAGCATTTATGAGCAAACACATGGCAATACATATTCAGGTCAAAATATCATTCCTTTTTCCTGATATTTGTTACGAAGGTCTCTTTATCGATATACACTCCCGCTTCGGGATGATCGGTAACATTGATGACACAGTCAAAGGTTTCGATCATTCCCTCAAGGGGCTGTATCATACCGTCCCACCCTTCGGATTCCTTGAATTTCTCACGCAGTCTCTTCCAGTCGGTGTACAGGTTTACCGCAGACCTGTCTCCCTTTCCTGCCTGCGTGGCAAATGAGATCGTAGTTCCCTGTTTTAATGTTACATTTCCGGATTCGTCGGGTTTTCCGATGTCACCGTTAAGCTTCATGGGAACAAGAAATTTAGCATTCCCAAGTTCACGGAACAGATGTGTGTAAAGGATCGACAGCACATTTTTTTCTTCATCATTTGCGGGAGGATTCAGCTGACCGATCATAAGAAGCCATCTTTCCAGATCGGGGTTGGTCACGGGAATCTGCACCTCCGGTACATCCTTGTATTCAGGCTTTGGCACAAACATGGCCGCATCTATGACCAGCCTCTCATAAATGATTCCCACTCCGCACGCACCGTTAAGATAGAAAGCACTTCCCAGGAAATTATAGATTCCATTCCCGTCGGGTCCGTTTTCAACCTTCAGAAAATCATATTTCGACGGATCGTAATTCTTTTTCCATATGCCCGAATAAGCCTGCGTTACGATAAGCAGATTCGGCGGAGTAGTTACATAGCTCCCATTCTCCGCTTTGTAGGTATATGACATCATTGCGGGCTCACCGGTCCGTCTGCTCATCAGAACATATATCTCTTTTGATGAGAGCACCTTGCTGCAGATCTGTTTTGCAAAAGCAGCAGAGATTTCATTCCTGCGGGATACAAGCTTATCGGAAGGATCGTTTCCGTTTGTCTTGCAGTAATTCAGATAAAGCTGGAATAATTCCACAATATCCGTCACTGACATCCTGTCGTACTCAGCCTGTCCCAGTTCCAGTTTTCTGAAGGATATAAACCCATCGCCGAGTGCATTGACATATGCATCATGAACACTCTTAAGACTTGCTTCCCTCGAATGGATCACTGTGCCGGTCTTGAGCAGGCATTTGCTTCCGTTTTCGATAACTATGGAAACATTGGTATTCTCGGCTGTCTCCACTGGAGTTTTATAGACCATAAGTTCCGAAGCGATACCGATAGCAACTTCCGCATCGTCTTCGCCGGGATTTGATATATAGATCGCATCTCCTTTATTGATTCGTCCGAACACATAGCCTGCCACAACTCTGTCGGCGGAATCATTCAGCTTAAAAACATCTGCGACCGCAAAACAGAATCCGGCCCCGGCAGCACCCTCGGCCGCTCCTACGGAATTTGGAGCGGATGCGGTTTCGTTGTTCTTTTTTCCGAAAATCTTATCTTTCAGTCCCATATGTTCTTCTCCTTTGGCAAGAGCAGTGTTCACTTCACATTGTATCTTATACGGAATGATCACTCAACCGGATAGGATCAAAATAATCAAAGCCTCCGTTACCGGAGGCTTTAATATATCACTCGTATTCTACTGTTGCGGGAGGCTTCGGTGTGTAATCGAAAAGCACTCTGTTGATCCCGGGAACCTCTGAGATGATCCTCTGAACAAGGTGATCAATGAGTTCATCGGAAAGATGCTCTACGGTTACTTCCATAACATCGGTGGTGTTGATCGCACGGATGATGCAGGGCCAGTCGAATGTTCTCTTTCCGTCCTTTACACCTGTGGACTTGAAATCGGGAACTACGGTGAAGTACTGCCATACTTTTCCCTCGAGACCGTTCTTGGCAAACTCTTCGCGAAGGATGGCATCGGATTCCCTCACTGCCTCAAGTCTGTCCCTGGTGATCGCACCGGGGCAGCGGACGCCGAGTCCGGGACCGGGGAACGGCTGACGGTAAACCATGCCTGCGGGAAGTCCGAGTCGCTCGCCTACGATACGAACCTCATCCTTGAAAAGAATCTTAACGGGCTCTACAAGTTCAAACTTCATATCTTCGGGAAGACCGCCTGCATTGTGATGAGCCTTGATGCCTGCTTCACTCTCCAGAATATCGGGCCAGATGGTTCCCTGTGCGAGGAATTCGATTCCGTCGAGTTTTCTGGCTTCCTCAGCAAATACCTCGATGAATTCACCGCCTATTATCTTACGCTTGGTCTCGGGATCCGTAACTCCCGCAAGCTTATCCAGGAATCTGTCTGTAGCATCCACATAGATCAGATTAGCTTTCATCTGATTACGGAATACCTCGATAACCTGCTCGGGCTCACCCTTGCGGAGCAATCCGTGATTAACGTGTACGCAGACAAGATTGTCGCCGATAGCCTTGATGAGCATTGCGGCAACTACGGATGAGTCAACTCCTCCGGAAAGTGCAAGCAGCACCTTCTTGTCTCCGATCTGCTCCCTGAGTGCCTGAAGCTGCTCTTCGATGAAAGCATCGGCAAGCTCGGGTGTGGTGATTCTTACCATGTCGTCCGGTCTTCTGTCGTATACCATATTCTTCTCCGTTTCT
>JAFZWW010000011.1 GCA_017617005.1 Lachnospiraceae bacterium | reverse complement strand
TCATCAAGTTCGAACTCTATTCCCTGTGAGCAGCATGCAGTCGCATCCATGATGATACATGCACAGTAAAACTGCTCTCCTTCCTTGGGAAAGTTACACACATACATGCCGTCCATCTTGATGACCTTTCCCTTATATGCATCGGGATTCGTTATAATATCGTAAACCTGGGAATAAGTCATGACAGAATTCAGCACGGTAAGATCGACATCCACGCCTTCGGTCGAACTATATAACTCTTTCATCTCATCGGGATCGGGAGGATTGCTTTCCGCTGCTGCCTGAATGGCTGTACCGTCACCCGGATTCAAAAGGGCAGGATCATAAATATCTGAATTGTCCGGATTGGCCGGAACAATGCTTTCATCTCCGGTGTTCTGCCCTGACTGTTCGCTTTGTGCATCAGCTTCCGCCATTCCGGCCTGCAGTACCTGATCCACCGATGAACCCTGGCCGCCGGTATGCTGGGCAGTACCGCCCGTTCCGCATCCGGTCACAAGAAATGATAAACATATTAAAAGAGAAATGAGTTTTTTCTTTTTCATCGTCTGTTTCCTTCACATAACCTGCCTGCAAGACAGCATATTCCGAATACCACCATGTCCGCAGCAACTATAGTCGAACCTACGGGAGTTCCGGTGATTATCGAGATGACCATTCCCGCAAGAGCACATACAACCGAAAGAACAACCGAGCAGATTGTTACGCTCTTGAAACTCTTGAAAATCTTCATGGCTGAAAGTGCGGGGAAGATGACCAGTGCGGATATAAGGAGCGATCCGACAAGGTTCATCGCAAGGACGATTATGACCGCGGTAATGACAGCGATGATCAGGTTATATATTTCCGTTTTCGTTCCCGTGGCCTTGGCAAAGTTTTCATCAAACGTAACCGCAAATATCCTGTTGTAGAACAGAATAAATACCACGACAACAACCAGGGATAATACCATGCACAGCCATACTTCGGTTCCCTTGAGTGTAAGGATCGACGTGGAACCGAAAAGTGTAGAGCATACATCTCCCGAAAGGTTTGCCGATGTCGAGAAGACATTCATGATAAGATAACCGAATGCAAGTGCACCGACAGAGATCATCGCGATTGCGGCATCACCCTTTATCTTCGCATTCTGTCCTGACCTCAGAAGAAGTATTGCGCTTAAGATGGTGATCGGCATTGCGATTATCATGTTGTTGGTCAGATTAAAGACTCCCGCAACGGCCATCGCGCCGAATGCAACATGGGACAGTCCGTCGCCGATGTAAGAAAATCTCTTGAGTACAAGCGTAACTCCGAGAAGCGATGAGCACAGTGCAATGAGCACGCCGACTATGATCGCATATCTGACAAAGGGATACTGAAGGGCAAGCATTAATTTATCCATTATCCTTATCCTCCATATTCGTCATAGTCTTTCTCGGCTTATACATCACAGGGTGTTCCGAATCCCTCGACTGCATCATAAGGAAGAACTTTCCTGCCTTGCTTCCGAGATACTCATCTCTCGTTCCGAAGAAAACATTCTCCCCGACATGAAGAATGTGGTCCGCGTAATTAACCGCGGTGCCGATGTCGTGGGATATCATTATTATCGTTACTTTCTCTTTATTGAGCTCCGAGATCAGTGCATACATCTCCGCGGTGACCTTGGGATCGAGTCCGGACACGGGCTCATCAAGCAGAAGAAGCTTTCTGGTTGCACAGAGCGCCCTTGCAAGAAGTACTCTCTGCTGCTGGCCTCCCGACAGTTCCCTATAGCACTTTGAAGCAAGATCGGTTATTCCCATCTTCTCCATATTTTCGGACGCTCTCTTTTTGTCCTCTGCACTGTAGAAGGGTCTGAAACCACCCCTTCCCTGGCATCCTGACAGAACGACTTCTCTCACCGATGCGGGAAAATCCCTCTGGACCGGAGACTGCTGGGGCAGGTATCCGATCTCATTTTCCATGAGTCCTTCACCTTTGATTATCTGACCTCTCTCTGGCTTTTGAAGGCCGAGAAGTGTCTTCATGAGCGTGGATTTTCCCGATCCGTTCTCGCCCACGATACACAGATAATCTCCGGTATTAACTTCGAAGTTGATGTTTTCCGCAACGATCTGCGATCCGTATCCGACGGCCAGATCTTTAACGGTGAGAAGAGCCATTCTTAATTCCTCCTGCCTTTAGTACGAAAGAGCTTCTTTCAGAACCTCCAGGTTACTGTTCATTACGGATAAATATGTTACTCCATTGGCAATGTCATCGGATGTTATGGACTGCATCGAATCAAGCGTAAGAACCTTCTGATCCTTTGATGCGGTATTCTGTACTATCGTCTCCGCAATGCTGTGATCCTTGCCTTCAATGGTAAGGACGCATCCGAGACCGAGTTCATCAACCTTTCCGGAAAGGAAGGTGATGGTCTCAAAGCTTGCCTCAGACTCAGCGGAGCATCCGACAAATGCCGCATAATAGTGCAGATCGTAATCATCCGTCATATAACGGAAAGGAAAACGGTCACCGAAAAGAAGTGTATCTCCGGAAGCATTCTTTACGGCCTCTGCATATTCATCATCAAGTACTGAGAGTTCCTTGATATATGCTGCGGAATTCTCGGCATAAACGTTTGCATTAGCGGAATCGATGGTCTGAAGTGCAGCGGAAATGCTCTCGGTAATGACAGCGGCATTCTTCAGTGAAAGCCATACATGCTCATCATATTCGGGGCCATCGCCGTCATGGTGATGATGTCCTTCCTCATCATGATCATCGTCTTCGTCGTGATGATGTTCATCCTCATCTTCATCTTCGTCATGATGATGCTCGTCATCATCCTCATCGTCATGATCGT
>JAFZWW010000010.1 GCA_017617005.1 Lachnospiraceae bacterium | reverse complement strand
GCAAAAATGGAAGAAAATCAAAATTGACTATGACATTTTCCTAAATTAATGATACAATGATTCTGTATCGGCATTATGTAAACAGGCATTCAGGGGGGATGCCGCATTAATAAGGAGTTTGTCATGTTCAGCGTAGGAGATTATGTAGTCTGCGGTAATAAAGGTGTCTGCAGAGTAGACCAGATATCACCCCTTGATATTTCGGGTGCGAGCAGTGAGGATTACTATATCCTCAAGCCCGTGTACAGCCCGGGAAGTACCGTATATATTTCCATGGAATCCGCTGATGAGAAGCTCCGTGCGGTCCTTACCAAGAAGGAAGCCGACAAGCTTGTAAAGCAGATGCCCGGTGTTCCCGATATAACCGTGGATAACGACAAGCAGCTCGAGGGCGAATACAAGAACTGCATCCGTTCCAACAATGCCATGGATCTGGTCAAGCTTCTCAAGACCATCTACCACAGGCGTGAGGCAAGATTTGCCGCAGGACGCAAGGAGACGGCTCTTGATGCCAAATATTTCCGCATGGCGGGCGATTATCTCTACGGAGAGCTTGCCATAAGCCTCAATATCCCCAGGGAAGAGGTTGAAGGATATATAGGAAATACTATTTCTTAAGGTATTGACATGGCCATGGCCATGTGTTAATATGCATTTTGCGTGTGAAAACACGGACAACAAAGCAGAGCAGCCGCTCTCACCTGCAGGCAGAGCCAAACAGGTCAAAATGTCCGATCACTCTTTGATCGAATATTATCAGCGGCTCACTGCGAGCCGCTTATTTTTTTGTTTGGGCTTTGCCCGGAGGGAAAAAGGTATTAACAACTTATTTATCAATGAACAGATAAGAGACAAGGAAGTCAGAGTCATCGGTGAAGCCGGCAACATGATCGGCGTCATGTCCACAAAGGAAGCACTCGCTATGGCTCAGGATGCGGGACTTGACCTGATCAAGATCGCACCCACCGCAACTCCGCCCGTATGTAAGATCGCCGATTACGGCAAGTATCAGTACGAGCAGCTCCGCAAGGAGAAGGAAGCGCGTAAGAAGCAGCATCAGGTTGACATCAAGGAGATCCGTATTTCTCCCAACATCGACACCAATGATGTAAACACCAAGATCAACTCCGCAAGAAAGTTCCTTGCAAAGGGTGACAAGGTAAAGGTTACGCTTCGTTTCCGCGGACGTGAGATGGCTCATATGAACACCACCAAGCACGTGCTTGATGATTTCGCAGAGCAGCTTGCGGATGTTGCTGTCATTGAGAAGCCTGCCAAGGTTGAAGGCAGGAGCATAATAATGTTTTTAACGGCAAAGAAAGAAGAAAAGCCGTCAAAAAATAAAGAAGAAGCACCAAAGCAAGATTAGGAGGAAGTAACATGCCCAAGATGAAGACAAGCAGTGCTGCAGCAAAGCGCTTCAAGGCTACAGGCACAGGAAAGCTTAAGAGAAACAAGGCTTATAAGAGTCATATTCTGACCAAGAAGAGCACCAAGAGAAAGAGAAATCTCCGTAAGGCAGCAATGACCGACGCTACCAACGTAAAGAATATGAAGAAGATCCTGCCCTATCTGTAAGGCAGACGCACCCGGCAGCGACATGTGCTGACGGTTAGATTGGAGGAAATTAGAAATGGCAAGAATTAAAGGTGGTTTAAACGCCAAGAAAAAGCACAATCGCGTTCTGAAGCTTGCAAAGGGCTACAGAGGCGCAAGAAGTAATCAGTATAGAGTTGCAAAGCAGTCCGTAATGAGAGCTCTTACCTCATCTTACTCAGGACGTAAGGAGAGAAAGAGAGAGTTCAGAAAGCTCTGGATCACCAGAATCAATGCAGCAGCTCGTATCAACGGTCTTTCATACAGCAAGTTCATGTACGGTCTCAAGAAGGCAGGCGTTGACATGAACAGAAAGATGCTCGCTGAGCTCGCAGTAAACGATGCAGCAGGATTCGCATCGCTTGCTGAGATGGCTAAGAAAGAGATTGCTTAACTAAAAGTCAATATGGCTTGACATAAAAAAGGCAGCCGGTGAAGGCTGTCTTTTTTTGTGTGTGATGCGGGGCCTGAGTATGTTGTTTTTCCCGCTCATTTGCCGTTCGCTAAGCGGTTCTGTGGAATGCATACTATTCCCGGTCCCGCACCGCTCGCATTCGCAATCCATTGCTCAGTGCTCGCTAATTTTGCCATCCGGGCAAAATTGTGCTCCGGATCATGCATTCCTTAGAACCGCTAAGCTCACTCTTAAATCGTGGAAAAACATCATGCTCAGGACCCGCCGGAAAATGAAAAGACAGCCCATTTGAGCTGTCTTTATATTGTTTAGTGTAGATTATTCTTTGTCGGAGAGGACTTTAAGGAGATATTCATATGTCCTCTGTGTGGAGGAGATGGAGAGGCGCTCGGAAGGGGAGTGGATGTCCTGCATGTCGGGCCCTATTGACACTGCGTCAATGTCGGGGGCCTTGTCCATGAAGAAGCCGCATTCGAGGCCTGCGTGGATTGCTTCCACCTGGGGAGTGCGCCCGTACATATCTTCAAAGACCCTGACCATTTTGTCGCGAAGGGGTGAGACGGGTGCGTATTTCCATCCCGGGTAGACTCCGGTGACTACATTTGTCCCTCCGAAGTCCGAGGTTATTATCCTGAGATCATCTATCAGATCATCACGTTCGGATGCGATGCTGCTGCGAACGGAGAATTCGGCATGGAGCTTTCCGTCCTTTACATCGATGATGCCGAGGTTTAAAGAGGTCTGTACCAGTCCGTCTATGTCCTTACTCATCGCGATGACACCGTTTGGAAGTGCTTTCAGGAACTCCGAAGTCTTTTTGACACTCAATGACAAAGCTCCGGTAGCCCGGTCTGACAAAGCGACCGTATATTCAAAACCGGGATCGGTGTCTTTGAAGCGTTCTTTTATTTTTGCAGCTTCGGCTTTTACTGATTCAATGATGGTATCGCCGGCATCTGAAGGAACGGAGACGGTAACGCTGCACCATGACGGTATAGCATTATCCGCATTTCCGCCTTTTATGTCCGTGATAACGGCGCCGGGAATGCCGGAAACAGAACCGAGTATCTCGCCGGTAACCTTGATCGCATTTGCCCTGCCGAGATGGATCATCTGTCCCGAATGTCCTCCGGTAAGTCCCGAAATACCGATCTCAATGTACTTTCCGTCGGAAGGAAGCGGTGAGTCGGAATCAATAAAGCATGATACTCTCGCACCGCCCGCACAGCCGACTGTAAAGATGCCTTCATCCTCGGAATCGAGATTGATCATCCTGCGGTTCTTTATATTTCCGATATCGAGTCCGGAAGCGCCTTCCATTCCCGTTTCTTCGTTTGCGGTTATTATGACCTCAAGATCGGGATGAGGAATGTCTCCGGCTTCGAGAATCGCAAGAGCCATTGCAACAGCGATTCCGTTGTCTCCGCCGAGGGATGTGTGTCTTGCTCCTATTAGGTCGCCGTCGACAAAAAGGTCGAGAGGAAAGGTCTTCATATCTATGCCCGAGCCCTCTTCACAGACCGCGACCATATCCATGTGGCCCTGAAGTATCACGCCCGGCTGCTCTTCGTATCCAGGAAATGCGGGCTTTTTAAAGATGATGTTTCCCGCATCGTCCGCGATATATTCAATGTCATTCTTTTTCGCGAAAGCGATGAGATATTCCCTGATCCCTTCAAGATTATATGAACCGTGGGGAATCTGAGTTATCTCTTCAAAACGCCTGAATACTTTTTCGGGTCTGAGTGAATCTAAAACTGCCATTTTTTCTTCTCCAAACAGATGTTTAAAACATCATTTATCATAAACCAATGCGACGGATATAAAAAGAGGTCTTTACTTTAATTTACGGCACATTAAGCGTAATTTATGTTATAATTTCAGTAACTTTGTGAATGTATCTCTTTAGGGGGGCATAAATGAAAGTTACGATTCTTGGCGCAAGAGGATCCATCCCCACCGAAGGCAAGGAAATGCTTGAATTCGGAGGCGGTACTTCGTGTGTACTTGTGGAAAGTGCAGATCAGGCGATATATCTCGATGCCGGAACTGGTATGATAAATACCCCTGACATCGGCGATAAGGCTGTATCGGTACTGCTTACACATCCCCATCTCGACCATATTCTGGGATTTCCCTTTTTTCCTTATATCTCAAAAAAAGACAGAAAAATAGATATCTATGCAGGAAAATGCGGAAACCTCGGAACCTTCGAACAGCTCGAGGCTCTGTACAAGAATCCCTTCTGGCCCTGCGGACTGAAGGATTATCCCTCCGATGTCGAATTTCACGATGTGGAATTTCCTCTTAATATCGGATCCTTTACCGTGACGGGAATTCCTTCCGTACATCCGGGCGGATCCCTCGTTTACAGACTTGAGACTGACGGAAGGTCTCTGGTCTATGCAACCGATTATGAATATGAAGAAGACAAGGTGGGAGAACTCATAGAGTTTTGCCGTGACTGTGATGTTCTTCTTTTTGATGCGCAGTATACCGATGAAGAATTTAACGCAAGACGCGGCTTCGGACATTCCACGGTCGTACAGGGCATGATGATCAAGGAAAAGTCCGGAGCGAAAAATATCCGTTTTGTCCATCACGATCCGAGACATACCGATGAATTCCTTCGCGAGATGGAGCGCCCGATAAAGAGCGCCACGGCTGCATTTGCGAGAAAAGATGAGGTGATCATCCTTTGAGTGATAACGAGATCAGAAACAGCATAGGCGATACGGGCTACACGCTCGACCGTATGATACGCATAGCACTGGATCTGTCTTCCGAGAATAATTTCGACCTTCTTATGCAGAAGATCCTGCTCGAAGCGATGGATATATGCCACTGCGACGCGGGTACGGTTTATATACTTGAAGAGGATCATCTGAATTTTCACACGGTCCTTACCAAGTCGCTCGGAACAAGCCTTGAGGAACAGAACAAGGGAAAGAATCTTCCTCCGGTTCCTCTCGGAAGAAAGAATGTATGTGCCTGCGCGGCACTTGATAAAAAGAGGATCAACATCCCCGATGTTTATGAATCGACGGAATATGATTTTACCGGAGCGCAGAAATATGATGCGATAACGCATTACCGCACGGGTTCGATGCTCGTCATTCCTATGGATGATGAAAAGGACGACATTATCGGCGTACTCCAGCTCATCAATGCACAGGATGAAAACGGAAAGACGATTCCCTTCGATCCGGCATACGAGCAGATCATTTCGGCACTTGCTTCACTTGCGGCGGTGAGCCTTAACAACCACCAGCTTGCACAGGAGGTTACGGATACGCTGCATTCGTTCGTCGAGGTCATGGTCGATGCGATAGATGCAAGAAGCGCATACAATGCCAACCACACAAGAAGTATGGTAAAGTACGCGGACAGATTCATCGACTGGCTCAGGGAAACAGGGAACGGCTGGATATTTACCGAAGAACAGAAAGATGCATATCTTATGAGCATCTGGCTCCACGATATAGGAAAGCTCATCGTTCCGCTCGAGGTCCTCGATAAGCCCGACAGACTCGGACCGCTAAAGAGCGTGCTGAAGAGTAAAGTTGATATCGCCTGCCTGATGGAGAAGGTTGAATCACTCGAGCATCCGGAAAAAGCGGATGAATGCATTTCCAGGATCGATACGATAAAGAGTGCATACGATGTGATAGAGAAAGCAAATACCGCGGGCTTCCTTCCCGATGAAAGGATAGAGGAGCTTAAGGGCTTTGCCGGTATAAAGATCAAAAATGCCGAGGGCGCGGAGATTCCTCTCCTCGATGAAAAAGAAGTCGAAGCGATCACCATTCGAAAAGGAACGCTCACGGATTCCGAAAGGCAGCAGGTCCAGAGCCATGTTGTATATACAAGGCGAATGCTGGACAAGATGCATTTCAAGGGCATTTACAAAGAGGTTCCTTTCTGGTCGGGATCCCATCATGAATTCCTGAACGGAAGAGGATATCCGAACGGACTTACGGCGGAAGACCTGCCGGACCAGTCAAGGCTTCTTACGATCATAGATGTGTATGATGCGCTGACAGCCGAAGACAGGCCATACAAGCCACCGATGCCGCCGGAGAGAGCGTTTGAGATCCTTCGGAGCATGAGGGACGACGGACAGATAGACGGAAAGCTTCTCGATGAATTCATTGAGAGCGAAGCGTGGAAGAAAGAATGATCAATTAAGCTAACACACTGATCTGAATCAAAAACCTGAAAAACAGTACGGGGGAAATTATGAAAAAAGCACTTGATAAAAAGAAGATAATCATCATCGCCGTGATCCTTGTCGTGATCATCGGAATCATCGTTGGACTGCTTCTTCGCAAGAATGCGATCAGCGCCACGACAATGAGAGTAATCCGTTATGAGGGAACCGTTAACCTTAAGGACGACGGTGTTCTCAAAACACTCAGGGATAATCTGAGACTGAACAGCGGAAATGAAATAGATACCGAGGCTCAGAGCCTTGTATCGATCAGCCTTGATGAGACCAAGGTTGTTACCGTTGATGAGCTGTCAAGTGCAGACTTTACCCAGAACGGAAAGAATCTCAATCTGAATCTGACGAAGGGTTCTCTTTACTTTGATGTACAAAAGCCCCTCGCTGCCGATGAGAATTTTGATATATCTACTTCGACAATGATAGTCGGTATCCGCGGAACCTCAGGATGGGTGAGCTGCGCAAACGGTGTCGAAAGTTTTATCCTTACCGACGGTCACGTCCACATTATCGGAACGAATCCCGTTACAGGAGAAGTCAAGGAAATTGATGTTAACCCCGGACAGAGGGTTACCGTATATCTGTACAACGACAGGTCTGTTGACAGCATCATGTTCACGATTGAGGATATCTCGGAGCATGAACTTCCCGAGTTTGTTCTCGGTGTTTTGAAGATAGATTCGGATCTTCTTGACAGGGTCTGTGCTGCTACCGGCTGGGATAAGAACTGGATCCTCGGCATAGCGGAAGAGGAGCCTGCGGTCGTAACTCCCGAGCCCGAACCCGAACCTGAACCTGAACCGAACGAGCCTGCACATGAGCATGTATACAGTTCGGAGGTAACAAAGCCCGCCACCTGCGGAAAGGCCGGAGAGATGACATATACCTGTGAGTGCGGAGATACCTATACAGAGGTGATCCCTGCAACAGGTAACCATAATTATGTTTCCACAGTCACAACACCCGCAACATGTGCACTTCCCGGTGTGATGACATATACCTGTTCCGTTTGCGGAGATTCCTATACCGAAGCAATACCCGCAACCGGTGAGCATGATTATCAGGGTGGAGATTGCCAGACACCCATGATCTGCACTGTATGCGGAGCAGAAGGACCTTTGGGAGAACATCAGATGGCCACTGTCCATGTAAATGCAAAGTCGCACGAAGAATTACAGTGGTTTGAAGGTTATAAAAATGGTGTATATACATCGGGATACTTCCCTGTCACTGTGATTGACGAGCCCGAACACGACGAAACCCTCTGCCTTATCTGCGGCTACAGACCTTGGTGATTACAGCCCCCGTAATCTGACCGGACGACCGGTCAAATATAAAAACTGTTGAGGCATTAATGAAAATATTTCAGAACGAAAGATCAAGAACACTGATCATATCCCTGCTGGCTTCGCTCCTCCTTACGCTTCTCATAGCTGCGGGCAAAGTGCTGGACAGGGTAGATCTCTGGGCACAGGATTCATGGTTCCAGAGCGACAAGGCACTTGACGGTGAGATCATCGTCATCGGCATTGATGATAAGTCTCTTGAGGAACTCGGCCCCTACAATACCTGGGACCGGACCTATATGGCTGCCGCTCTCGAAAAGCTTGCGGAAGATCCGGAAATGAAGCCCGCCGTTGTTGCGATAGATACTCTTTACATCGAAGAGTCATCACCGGAAGCGGATGAAAGACTTGCGGATGCTGCGGCGCAGCTCGGCAACGTGGTCACGGCTTCCTTTGCCACGATCGGATCCAAGGTTATCACAGAGGGCGATAATACTTATTACGCAACGGATGCTGTTCTTACATATGAAGAGCCCTATGATGCTTTAAGGGATGCAACGACCCAGGGACATATCAATGCGATGTACGATACCGACGGAATACTCCGTCATGCGCTTCTTTTTGTTAAGCCCGAAGGAAGGACCGTTTATTCCATGGCTTACGAGACCGCAAGGATCTACGGAGAGTTCAACGGCTTTGATATACAGATGCCTCCCGCCAGCTCCAGGGGAAATTATTATGTGACTTATTCCGCGAAGCCCAGGGGATATTATGACGGTTATTCTTTTTCGGACCTGATAAACGGAAGGATCGATCCGCAGCAATATGCCGGTAAGGTTGTATTTATAGGACCATATGCCAAGGGTCTTCAGGACGAATACTTCACCACGATAGAGCGTTCCAAGCTGATGTACGGAGTAGAGTATCAGGCCAATGTCGTACAGATGATACTCGAATCCAATTACAAGACCGAAGTGGGAAGACTTCCCCAGGCGATTGTTTTATTCATACTGTGCTTCCTTTTATTCCTTCTTTTCCAGAAGGTTGGTATCAAGCTTTCGTCGGTCATCGCTGTGGCTGCGATCGTATTCAGCATCGGTATCGAATATGCACTGTTCAATGTAAAGATCGGCGGAGTCGGTCACGTGCTGCATCCTCTGTGGCTTCCCGTCGGAATACTTGTTTTCTATGTGGCATCGATAGTCATCCATTATGTGAAATCGACGCTTGAAAAGAGACGTGTCACAAGGACCTTCGAAAGATACGTTGCTCCCGAGATCGTAAGCGAGATCTTAAAAGGGGGAACGGAGGCACTTTCACTCGGAGGCAAGACTGTAGATATCGCAGTTCTTTTTGTAGATGTAAGAGGCTTCACCACGATGTCGGAAAGACTCGATCCCGAGAAGGTTGTATTTATTCTCAACAGATATCTGACAATGGCGAGCGGATGCGTTGAAGCTACGGGCGGTACGCTCGATAAATTCGTAGGTGATGCAATGATGGCATTCTGGGGTGCACCTCTTCCCCAGGAAGATCCGGTCATGAATGCGGTAAAGACCGCAATGGGAATAGTCGAAGGCTGTGCTAAGGTTTCCGAAGAACTCAAGGCTGAGATCGGTGAAGAACTCAGAGTCGGTGTCGGTGTAAACTACGGTCCCGCCGTCGTCGGAAACATGGGCGCGGAAAAGCACATGGACTACACTGCGATAGGAGATACCGTAAATACCGCGGCAAGACTTGAAGCAAACGCACCCGGCGGAAAGGTCTACATCAGCCGCAGCGTAGCAGATGCACTTGAAGGACGCATCACCTATACATCACTCGGAGACACGATAAAGCTCAAGGGTAAAGCTGAGGGCTTCGAAGTTCTGGAACTCAATTCGATCACAGATAAGTAAGCCGCACGAACGGACAAAAGAGACAATATGGTAACCAACGACGAAGGCTTAGTACATTTTAAACACAACATAATGGAGGAAGTCTGCAGGCTCGCATGGGCTTCGAACCTCAACGAAGATACCAAGGCTGAACTGGTGGAGAAGATAATCCCCGGTCCCAAGCCTCTCTTCAGATGCTGCATATATAAAGAGCGTGAGATCGTTCGTGAAAGGATCCGCCTTGCATGCGGCCAGGATACATCCGACAATATCGGGTCCGATAATTATGTCCAGGTAATCCATGCCGCGTGTGACGAGTGTCCCCTGTCTGCATATTCGGTTACCGATAACTGCAGGTTCTGTCTGGGCAAAGCGTGTCTTAATTCATGCAAATTCGACGCTATAAGCCCCGGTGATGTCCGTATGCATATCGATCCTGCGAAGTGCAAGGAATGCGGAATGTGTGCCAAGGCATGCCCCTATGGTGCAATTGTCCATCTCGAGCGTCCCTGCAAGAAAGCATGCCCCGTCGGTGCGATAACCTATGATGAATACGGTATCTGCAAGATAGACGAGTCCAAATGCATCAACTGCGGTCACTGCATCCACAGCTGTCCCTTCGGTGCGATAGGCTCCAAGACTTACCTCGTCCCTATTATTCAGGATATCCTTGCCGATAAAGAAGTGATAGCGATGGTCGCTCCCGCGATCGAGGGACAGTTCGGCGAAGACATCGATATGGCTTCGATAAAGGCGGCGCTTCTTAAGCTGGGCTTTTCCGATATGGTCGAAGTCGGACTCGGCGGTGACATGACCGCTGCATTTGAATCTCACGAATGGAGCGAAGCGAGAAAAGAAGGCAGGAAGATGACCACGTCATGCTGTCCCGCTTTCATCAACATGCTCCGCAAGCATTTCCCCGATCAGTACCGTGACAATAAATCCACGACCGTTTCCCCGATGTGTGCCATATCCAGATATCTTAAGCTCACACATCCCGGATGTACCACGGTCTTTATCGGACCCTGCATAGCCAAGAAAGCCGAAGCTAGGGAAGAGCGTATTCCCGACAATGCCGACTTTGTCATTACCTTCGGTGAATTCAGAGCCCTGCTCAGGTCGAAGGATATCGAGCTTGAACATGCTGACGGCGAGTACCAGCTTGCATCTTCATTCGGCAAGAAATTCGCATCGAGCGGCGGTGTTGCGGGTGCCGTGATCGAGTGCATGCAGGAAAGAGGAGAGGATACATCTGATATAAAGCTTCTTAAGGTTGCCGGAGGGGAAGAATGCCGAAAGGCACTTCTTTTGCTGAAAGCTGGAAGACTCGAAGAGGATTTCATAGAGGGTATGATATGTCCCGGAGGCTGCGTGGGCGGTCCTTCAAAGCATGCGACGGAGGCCGAGATCACCAAGGCAAGAAACAATCTGCTCGCCAAGGCCGATGACCGTAAGATACTGGAGAATCTCAAAGATTATCCCATGGATAAATTCTCCATGAACCGTCACGGACATATGGATCCGGAGCTTGTAAAAAAGGTATTTCCGGAATGACCGTAAGGGAGAAAAGAGGTTCTCTTTTCCGCTAATGTAGAAAATAATATATTTATGTGATATTTTATTATAAGTCCCCGGTTAAGTATATTTAACTTGGTTTTAACCACTGTATCACCTAAAATCATATTGATGTGCGCGACTGTAGTATATCGGTAGTACATCAGCTTCCCAAGCTGAGGAGGCGGGTCCGACTCCCGTCAGTCGCTTTTCCGAAACCTTGTGATCGAACGTATTGCAAGGTTTCCTTTGCCCGATGGCGAAATTTTTTTGTGAGAGGGTTTTAGGAGGTGTTTTATGGGACTTGTCACTACAAACGACAAATGTATCGGCTGTAACAAATGTATCAGAGCGTGCAGCAGCATGGGTGCCAATGTTGCTACCGAAAGAGGCAGAGTAAACATCATCGATGTAGACCCGGAAAGGTGTATCGCCTGCGGCGCGTGCCTTGACGCGTGCGAGCATGGTGCGAGGGAATATTCCGATGATGTCGAGAGATTCTTCGATGACCTCAAAAAGGGCGTTAAGATCTCCGTCCTTATCGCACCCGCATTTCTTGCAAATTATCCCAGGGAGTACGAGAAATATCTCGGAATGCTCAAAAAGCTCGGAGTAAACAGGTTCATCAGCGTATCCTTCGGTGCGGACATCACCACCTGGGGATATATCAAATACATCACGGAAAATAAATTCTACGGCGGAATATCTCAGCCCTGCCCCGCGGTTGTGGGCTTCATCGAGAGATACACTCCCGAACTGATCCCCAAGCTCATGCCCGTCCAGTCGCCCATGATGTGCGCAGCGATCTATCTGAACAAGTACATGCACGTCAGCGACAAACTTGCTTTCATAAGCCCCTGCATCGCGAAAAAGAATGAGATAGACGATCCCAACAATAAGGGATATGTTTCCTATAACCTTACCTTCAAGCATCTTGTGGAGTACCTGAAGAAGAATCCTGTTAGCGGCGCGACTCCTTACAAGGATGAGATAGAGTACGGTCTCGGTTCCATCTATCCCATGCCCGGCGGATTAAAAGAGAACGTATACTGGCTCCTCGGAGAAGATGCTCTTGTAAGACAGATGGAAGGTGAGCATCATATGTATGAGTACCTTCAGCACAACAAGGAGCTCCTTAAGTGCGGAAGATCGTCATACCTGTTCGTTGATGCACTCAACTGTACCAGCGGATGCCTCTACGGAACCGGAACGGAAGCACGTGATGACATGAGAGAAGATGTCTTCATGGCTATCCAGAAGATCAAGGCTGACAGCAAGAACAATTCCAAGAAGTCCGCGTGGGGAAGGGAACTTACTCCCGAGAAGAGGCTTGCCGCACTGAATAAGCAGTTTGCGGATCTTAACCTGAATGACTTCCTGAGAAAGTATACCGACAGAAGCGCCCAGTGCAAGGTCAAGACACCGAGTGCGAAAGAGCTCGACGATATCTTCAGACAGCTTAAGAAGGATACACCCGAAAAGCGCTCCATTGACTGCGGATGCTGCGGATACGAATCATGCGAAGCCATGGCTATCGCAATCTACAACGGATTCAACCATATCCATAACTGCGTACACTTCATCAAGGACCGTGCTTACGAGGAGAAGGACAAGGCTGTTGAGCTTTCGGAAGAGGTCACAAGAACGCAGGATGCAATGCGTGATAAGAAGCTTTCGCTGGCAGATGAGATCGGTTCCGATTTCGACACAATGAGAAATACCATCGGACAGATCGAGGACACCAGTATCGAGAATGCCCACCAGACTGAAGGAATCTCGAAGGAAATGGGCATGGTAAATGACTTTGCCACCGAACTCAGGGAAGTTCTTGCAAGGATCGAATCTTACCTGAACAGACTCGAGTCGAATAACCTTGCGGTCATCGGAATCGCATCACAGACAAATCTCCTTGCACTGAACGCATCGATCGAAGCAGCACGTGCCGGTGAAGCTGGAAGAGGCTTTGCGGTTGTTGCGGATGAGATCAAGAAGCTTGCCGAGGATTCCAAGACTACCGCGGATGACAGTAATGCCAATAACAAGGACGTCAAGGAGACCATCGAGCATCTTATCGAGGAAGCCGACAAGCTGACCGAGATAGTTCAGAGCGTCAACGGAAGAACCACTTCGCTCGTTGCATCTGCCGAGGAAACAGCCGTTTCCATCAGCCTTATGAAGGATATGGCGGACAATGTAGAGAATTCGCTCAGACAGGTACTTGAAGATTAAGCTTAAGCTTATATGAAAAGAAGACCCGAAAGGGTCTTCTTTTTGTGTTCGGATAACTATCCGTTCATTCGATCACATCGGAGATCTCGAACTTTCCTTCGCTTATCATCTTATAGATATCATCGATGGGCACGGGCTTGCTGTAGTAGTAGCCCTGGAGCCTGTCGCAGCCGACCATGGAAAGGAATTCAACGCATGCGTCATTCTCGACGCCTTCCGTCAGTGTCTTCATTCCGAGGTTATCGGCAAGGTCTATTACGGTACAGATGATCTTCTTGGTATTCTCGGTATTTTCCTCGTAATCCGGATCTCCGAAATTCTTGAGGAATACCATATCTATCTTGAGCACGTCGAAATTGAAATCCTTGAGCACGTTGAGGGAAGAGTAGCCGGAGCCGAAATCATCGAGCCAGAGGCTGTATCCTTTTTCGTGGAGGATATCCATCGATTTCTTGAGTCCGATCGTATCGTCGGTCAGGGCGCTTTCCGTTATCTCGACATGGAGATATTCTCTCGGGATGCCATACTTTTCGACAAGTCTTTCGAGTTCGCCGATCGCATCCATCAGTTCGAAATCAAGTCTTGAGAAATTGAGCGATACGGGGAAGATCTTTTCTCCTTTGTCGAGCCTTTCCCTCAGATCCCTGCATACCGTTTCGTATATGCACAGGTCGAGCTTGTCGATCTGGCGCGATTCCTCGAGAACGGGTATGAATACTCCGGGGGAAAGGAAACCGTACTTTGGATCTATCCAGCGTGCGAGCGCTTCGCATCCGCACAGCTTTTTGTCCTCGGACCATACCACGGGCTGGTAATAAACCTTGATATATCCTTCACGCACGGCCTTATCGACATTGTTGATGATGTAGTTGCGGAGCTTGAAATCCTCAGCCATCTTCTCATCATATTCGGCGTAGAACTTGTCAGCCTGATGACCGATTGTGGTGCATGCATATCTTGCCCTGTCTATCTCGAGGCGGGGATCTTCGAGCTCGCCCTTGGGACGGTATGCGCCCACTTTGAGCGTCAGATAAAGCTCGTCGGGAGTATCTTTGCCTATTGCTTCCTGCAGCTTGTTTATCCTGTCCAGATAATCCGGCTTGTCCGTAAGGATCGTGAAATGATCGTTCGAAAGTCTTGCATATGAATCACCCTTGAACTGCTCTGAGATCTCTTTTGACAGATTTATCAGCAGTTCGTTGCCCTTCATGAATCCGAGTGAATCATTGTAGAGTTTGAAATTCTCGATATTAATGAAGAGGTAAACAAGGTTTTCTTTATTGATCGTTTTGAGCTGTTCGAACGCCTTGTCGGTAAAGCCTTTGACATTGGGTATGCCGGTAAGCTCGTCGGTAACCGATGCGATAACCAGCTTTTCGGATTTTACGGCTTCAGAATGGCGCTGGTGATAGATGCTTATGACGACGGTGATCATCGAGATATAGAACGTTGCAAAATTGATCTTGTCGCCTTCGTTCATTCCGAGTGTGCCGTCTTTGAGCGGAACGAATTTATCCAGATAGATGATGTATGCGTTGCCGATCGCCCAGAGCATGAGGAATGATATGTACGGACGCCAGATCAGAAGACATGCGGCATAGAGGACCATGGTAAGGAAGCAGAGGATCATTTTTCCTTTTGAATAATCGTTAGCGGAAACGGTCCATCCGAAATACATGCATATGCCGGTGAAGATGAGAGTAAGGAAAAGACTGAGCTTCTTCGAGCGCCTGATCTTGTCGCCCAGGTAAAGGAGAGAATAGACGAGCATGATGATTCCCATTGTCAGGAGCATCCAATAGCTCTTGGTATAGGTGAAGAAGCTTTCGAAGGTGAATTCGTATTTTCCGGAGAAGATATACTTATTCAGATATCTTACTATCATCCATGTTTCGAGAACAATGATGATAGAAGCCATATAGACCGTTGAGCGTACGTTCGCGTCACGGTGGAATGATTTTTCGTAGTCGGACATCTTGAAGAATCCGAGGGCACGGAGGATCTTGGTTCCGAGATTCTCTTTCTTTTCCATATGTTATTCTCCCCAAAAAAGAAACCTGATAAAAAGCGCTCAGGCAGCGCGTAATGTATCCTTCCCGTCAGGCTGCATAGTTTTGGTCTTCCGGATCGTAGACTTCGGCATTGACGAATGCATCGGTCCTTAATTTGACATTTTCCTGCAGATTCCTGTAGAAGAACTGATAGTCATATACATGATAAGCACCGGACGGAAGTCCCTTGATGGACGAGGGATAATCCGAAGGTGAGATATCCGTGATCTTGAGAACGCCGCGCTCACTGTCGATGTAGCAGCCGCACAGTGCGGGTGTTTCGCTTGTGATATTTCCGGAACGGTCGGTAAAGCATGCACCCAGATTTTCTTCTTTGTATGCGGGTGTCGAATCGGTCCTCCAATTAAGAGGATTGATCGAGACCGCGTGAACATCCGCAGGATAGATGAAGGTTCCGGGAACGGCTGCGTCTTCGCATTCAAAGCTTACGACAACACCGGTATCGCAATCCATCGAAGCCGGAACTATCTGGGGATAGGCGGCTATCTCTTCTTCGGTAACGGGCCAGCCTATCGCATATACCGCAACAAGCCTTGAGCTGAGCTCCTCATCACCGAAGTATTCTTTTAACAATCTGTAACACATGTCCGCACCCTGTGAAAAACCTGCAAGGATTATGGGGCGGCCATTGTTTTCATTCTCAAGATACCATTTGAATGCCCTTGATACATCGCCGTATGCAATCTCAAGATATTCTTCCCTTTCGTCAGCGGGAAGATCGTAAACCTTCATTGATACCTGTCTGTAGAAGGGTGCATACATTCTGGTACAGTCTTCGTAGATGCCGCGTTCCATGTTGAGTGCTCCGACGAAATTACTCATCGTGGAGGTGTCGGAGAGCGACATATTATATTCGTCTTTGGTATCGACGGTGGGAGCTATGAGGAAGAGATCGGCGGCCATATCATCACCTTCCGCAAAGTAAGCCCAGTTCGAACCCAGTGAATATTCGGGATCTTTTTCGGTGTGATAGGATGCGGCATAGATGATTCCGACGATCACCGTGATAAACAGAATGCCCATTAAAAGGATTATTCTTTTTTTGAGTCTTTGATCTTCCATAGATACTGTAATTATAACTCTTTTTAAGGGGATTACTCAACGCTTAAGTAAGCATTTCCCATATTTTGCTATCAAGTGAATTGTGATATAATAACTGTTTGTCAAAAGAATAAATAACAAAGGATATATAGACGTGAAGGGCGTTAAGAGATTTATCGCAACCTTTTTAATAATCACCGGATTGGTATTGTTGCTTGCCGAAGGAGCATATGCCTATCTTTTACATACCCGTTTTGAACTTTTCGGTCATCCCTGCGATATCTACATGGAGAATATCAGCTTCGAGGGAAGCGAGATCACGGACTATAAGACACTTGAGAACGGACTCAGGAGATTTCCCCATCTCAAGAGTGTCGACACCGGTTCCTTTATGATGTATGCCGAGGATATCCCCGAGCTCAAGACCGCTTTTCCGAACGTGAATTTCAGATACGATACCTGGGTGAACATCGAGGGCGCCGATTATCCCATCGATGCCACGGAGGTCAATCTTACGGACCACGGTTATACGGATATCGATACACTTATCGCAAAGCTTGCATTCCTGCCGGCTCTGGAGAGTGTGTGTTTCGGTGAAAACCATATAACAGCTGCCGATAAGTTCACTCTCATGGACAGATTCCCCGGCGTGGATTTCCGCGTTGTCGAGATCTATAACATAGGCGGAGTCGACATCCCGGCAAACGCTGAGAGCATAGATTTTACCTGGGCTACGATCGACAAGACACTTATCGACAAGCTTGACATCTTCCCGGACCTTAAGTCTGTGGATCTTCACGGACACGATCTTACATGGGATGAAAGACTCGAATATGCGAGAAGATATCCCAAGGTCAATTTCGGATGGGAAGTGGAATTCGGCGAGGAAGTATATGATTCGTACGAAGTGACGGAGATCGACCTTTCAAGAACGAGATTCACCACAGACGACCTTGAAACCCTGAAAGAGCTGACGGAGCAGATCAGGGGGCTTGATAAGCTGATCGTATGCGACTGCGGACTCGATAACGAAACCCTCGGTGAGTTCAGAAAAGAAGTACCGGATGTGAATGTGGTATGGCGTCTGTACATGGGCAAATGGAAGCTCAGGACGGATCAGGTCACTTTCTCGGTTCTTATTTACAACTACAATTACGAGCGTCTGAGAAGCAAGGATATTCAGGTTCTCAAATACTGCACGGATCTGAGATGCCTCGATCTCGGTCATCAGTCGATCGTTGATATCAGTGTTATAGGAGATTATCTGCCGGAGCTCCGACTCCTTATTATGGCCGACAACTGGATCAATGACCTTACACCGCTGGCAAAGTGCAAGCATCTTCACTATCTTGAACTGTTCGTAAATAACATAACCGATCTTACGCCTCTCGGCGAACTGCACGAGCTTGTGGACGTAAATATCAGCTATAACAGAAGACTCAGCGATATCACTCCGCTTTTGAATTCGCCGATGATGGAGAGGGTATGGCTTGAGAGTACATCCGTATCATCCGAGGATTTCGATCTTCTCGAAGCGACATATCCGAATGCGAAGGTTGTCCGTGTCGTAAAGGGAAGACCGTCCGTAGACCAGGGCTGGAGGGACGGATGCGCCAGATACAGGCAGATGATGGATATGTGGTTCAACAATTATTACGGTGACGAGTTCTATAAATATGATTATCTGGCCATAGAACTGGGGCTCAGGGATGATGAACCGGAAGAGAGCAGGGCGATACCGTATTAAAGCCGGAAAAACCGCGAAATATCTGCGGTTTGTGAGGTATTTTGAAAAAGAAAAAATAAGTGTTGCATTTGCCGGTTTGCTATGATATTATTATCAAGCTGTTGAAAAACGGGGTGTGGCTCAGCTTGGTTAGAGCGCCGTCTTAGGGAGGCGGAGGTCGCGAGTTCGAATCCCGCCACTCCGACTAAAAAACTCTCCATCGATTGATGGAGAGTTTTTTCTTTTATCTCTTATATCGGATCTTTTTTCAGCCGTTTGCGGTTCCGTACCAGTATGTATCGTTCGGACCGGGAACTTCGGGGTAACTTGCAATATCAGGACACAGGCAGTATTGATATGTGCCGTCAAGCGGTGTGGCTTCGATCTCCGTGCCCATATCATCGATAAAGGATCCTTTTTCCGTACTGTAAATGTAATGGTAATACCTGATGCTTCCGTCATCTGTGGCGTTCTCATAATTGATGACGATCAATCCGTTGCCACGCATGAAGATATTGTCTATCGCGCAATCCTGTGGGACAAGCTCGTTTACAATGATGTCCTCAACCCAATAGTTTACGGTTGCTTCGTCTATGGTTGTTCCCGCGAACTCATATACATTATCGGTTTCACTGTCATAGAAGAAATAGTATTTTTTCCATGTATGTCCGATCATAAAGCCGAGCTCCGCATCATAGTTCATATCGTATGAACTGTCTGTGATGGTAAACCTGTCACTGTATTTGTCATCGGGTGCAACATATCCGACGCCCGAAAAAACGGCTTCCGAAACCTTTCCGTTCTCAACACTGTATACGTAGGTGTAGCTTTCGGATACAAAATAGTCGGTGAAAAGAATGTATACGGTATCGCCCAGCGTCATAAAACGTGCTTCATCACCTATACCCAATCCGACGCTGCTGCGCAAAGCTACGCATCCTTCGGGTGAAACATACCACAGATTACCGCAGATACGTGTAATATCGTCCCAGTCCTCGGATACCGTACCGATAAGTGCAAAGGCTTCTTCAATCCCGTCATCGTCGAAATCATCGCGCACGAATGCCGCAACTTCATCCTCGGAAGCACCTGTCTCGTCAATAAGTGTGTCCCATAATATATCTGCAAGCTCCATGGTGTTTCTTGATTCGACCCTGAGCGTCACATCGTGATCGGGCATGATAAAAGTAATAATGTAGCCCTTTGAATCCGAGTAATCCACGTCAAGGATCTCGTCGTCCAGATAAAAGGTATAATCGGTATCGGTTGCGATCACGTCATAGTAAAGAGTTACCTTTTTACCTTCTTCGTAAGAATCCTTGGCTTTTTTGAAATCATCCTTGCATCCGAGGTAATCGACCTCATACATTTCGGCTTCTTCTTTTTCGTTATCGTCTTCCGGGGCAGGTGCTTCGGAAACGTTACCGCATCCGCAGAGCATAAGAAGCATCATCAATATGAAAATCGTACTGAGTATTTTTTTCTTTTTCACAAAATTCACCCTCTTTGAAAAATTTATGGAACCGGATATCATAATATCAGATATCCGATCATATCGGAATTTAATTAAATCGATTAAGGATTTTATTGCCATATTGCTTGATTTTTTTGTCAAATAGGCTTGTCTGAATCGATTTTTCAGTTTTTTTGGTTGCCTTTTCCCATTCAGACCATTAAAATTAAAATATCTATGAACAGACCTGAGGACATTGCCAGAAGTAAAATAATCAAGGTGTTCTTCCAGCTTACAGCACTCGGTTTTCTCGCGAGTGTGATTATTTTTGCTGTAAGCTATTTCAGACATAACATCACCTATGATGTAAGGGTATATGTCGCACTCAGGATCATTCTTCCCACCATTGTCAATCTGGCGGCTACATTTGCCACCTACTTCGTCAATAAATCACAGACCTTAAATAATTACACAAAGTGTGCGGTATGCTCATTTGCATTCGCAACTATCGGCGGAAGCTTCTCGTTCTGGAACGGATATTATGTTGCTCTCTGGTGCCTGCCGGTTCTTGCCGTAATGTTCTGCAGCGTATTCCACGAGATGCAGCTTCTTTTCAGCGTTACCGTATATTCGATTATCCTTGTCGCGGTTTCGGCATTCTATGAAATGATCAGATTCCCCGACAATTACCTGTATTATCTCGAGATCATGCTTGTCGTTATGATGGTGCTTGCGTGCGGAGCAATGGTTTCCCGCAACATGATCATTTATAACAAGGAGATGTACAACATCCTCTATGACGCCAACGAAAAGAGCGATAATTACCGCAAGCGTCTCGAGACCGACCAGCTGACCTATCTTCATACCAGACCTTATGCCCAGGAGAAAGCGGACATCTTCCTTCTCGATGCGAGCAAGGAGCATCCTGTTTCGCTGGCTGTTGTTGACCTCGATTTCTTTAAGAGCATCAACGATACATACGGACACAAGAACGGTGACGTTGTACTCTGGAAGTTCGGAGATACCGTCAATAAGAATATGAAGGATAATCTTGTAGTCGGAAGATACGGCGGAGAGGAATTCATCTTTGTGTTTGACGGCGGCGATTATCATGACCATATCAAATATATGGACGAGCTCAGGGAAAAGTTCGGTAAGATACATTACAAGTTTACCGACAGGAGCGTAACATTCAGCTGCGGTATCGTAACGGCTTATTATCCCACCACATTCTCCGATGCCTTCAAGTATGCCGATGCGGGCGTCTACTACTCCAAGGAGAACGGAAGAAACCGCGTAACGGCTTATCTGATGCCTCCACAGACCAAGGAGCAGGATAATTACCCGAAGACGGGCGAACTCAGACCTGAAAACGACTGATAAAAGAAAACATTCGAAACATTGAAGAACCGGTTTTAAGCCGGTTCTTTTTGTGTGGAAAATTTTACACATGGATTTTTGTATCATTCTTACTGTAAGAAAAAAATAACCGGTTTTTACCGGATGTACGCTTTGAAAACAGGGAGGTCGGATATGAAAACACTCGGCAGGATTTTTAGATCGGAATATGTGTTCCTTGGGATACTTACAATACTTCTTATTATCGCCGCATTCTTTCTTTTTTCCATCACGGTGAAAGGAAACCGCAGCGACGACAATTCGGTATGGAACGAGTACTATGCTCCGCTCGAGGATGCATATGTCGCAGAGGTGAGGGAATACCTTAACGATAACGGATATGTCAATTCCGGAGTTACTCTCACACATACCACGGATGGCGAGCTTAACAGGGAATATACGCTCAGCATCCACAACAGAAGGCTGGAAGGATGCAGTGAGGAAAGGAGGGATGAGATAAGCTGTGTTCTCAGGTCAATGGGCTTTGAGGACGGCAGATGCGTGATCAGCGTAAAGCTGTCATAAGCTTACGCCGGGTTAGATTTTTAACGGCAGATGGGGTATAATAGGTCTGTATTTTAACTTGAAAGGAGACCATATGCCTACGCCTGTCGAAGGAGAACTTTACAGACATTTCAAAGGCGGTCTGTACAGGATCGTCACTATCGCACAACATACCGAAACCTCGGAGGGACTCGTGATCTACAGATCGGAGGATGATCCTTCCAAAGTGTGGGCCAGACCGGTCACTCTTTTCTGTTCGCCCGTGGACAAGGTTAAATACCCCGATGCCACACAGGAGATGAGATTCGAGAAGGTTACGGCGGACGGCAAGGCAGCTTCGTCCTCATCACCCGCACCTGCGGCAAAGACCGTTCCCGACGGTGAAGGACTTGATCCCGAGGTCGAGGAATTCCTGGATGCCAAGAGCTCCAATGACAGGATACATATCCTTGCATCACTAAATCACAGGCTCACGGACGAGATGCTCATAACAATGGCGACCGCGTGTGATGTCGAGCTTCCGGAGGGAGATATACGTACCAAGTACCAGTCCCTCAGGGAATCACTTATGATCCTCGGTAAGTATGAAGGCGAAAGACTCAGAAAGTGACTTTTGTACAGCCCCCTAAGGAGGGCTTATGTCATACAAACTTGAAGATAAAATGGTCATAGGGGTTTCGTCGAGAGCTCTTTTTGACCTTACAAAAGAAAACGAAATATTCGAGAAGGAAGGTCTGGATGCATATCAGTCCTACCAGTTCGAGCATGAGAAGGATATTCTCGAGCCCGGTCCCGGTTTTTCGCTCATAAAGAGTCTTCTTGCTCTTAATGATAAAGATCCCGAGAATCCACTGGTGGAAGTTATCATCATGTCCAGGAATTCCACCAACACATCCCTCAGGGTTTTTAATTCCATAAAGCATTACGGACTGAAGATCACCCGTGCCGTGCTTGCCAGCGGTTCTTCGCTTTCTCCCTATCTGCAGGCATTCAAGACGGATCTGTTTTTGTCCGCATATGAGGATGATGTACAGAATGCCATAAACAGCGGTATCGCCGCAGGTATGATCCTTACGGATCATTCATATTCCGGTGCGACCGACGGTTCCATCAGGATAGCTTTCGACGGCGATGCGGTTCTTTTCGATGACGCATCGGAGGTCATCTACAAGGAAAAGGGACTTGAGGCATTTGAGGAGAATGAGGCCGTAAATGCGGACAATCCTCTGAATGAAGGACCCTTTGCCGGATTCCTCAAAAAGCTCACATGGATCAGGAATCAATACGGAGCGGACGAGTGTCCGATACGTACCGCCCTCGTTACCGCAAGAAGCGCACCCGCACATGAAAGAGTCATCAAAACGCTCAGAAGCTGGAATGTCAGGCTTGACGAAGCATTCTTCCTCGGCGGCGTAGAGAAGAAGGAGATCCTCAAGGCATTCGGTGCACAGATATTCTTCGACGACCAGTCCGTACATACGGATCCCGCATCCGAGGAGGTTCCCAGCGCAAGGGTTCCCTATAAGGGAGGACGTCTCGGATACGACGGAGATGTTAACAACGGGCCCGGAGATGCTTAGCTTTGCCGTAAGGCAGGTGCGTGTTTCCATGCATGAAATATAAAGGAGATGGCTTGCAAAAGCCTGAAGTAAAGAAATGAAGCTTTTAACAATAACAATTCCCTGCTACAATTCCGCAGCTTATATGAGAAAGGCGATAGAGTCGCTCCTTCCCGGCGGGGATGATGTAGAGATACTTGTCGTAAACGACGGATCCACCAAGGACAACACACTTGAGATTGCGAAGGAGTATGAGGAAAAGTATCCCGGAATAGTCCGTGCGATAGACCAGCCCAACAAGGGACACGGTGGTGCAGTAAACACCGGAATTCAGAACGCAACGGGACTTTTCTTCAAGGTAGTCGATTCCGATGACTGGGTTAAGAAGAGCGCATATGCCAAGATCCTCGGCAAGCTCAAAGAGATCGTGATGTGCGGAGAAAAGCTCGATCTTCTTATCAGCAATTATGTTTATGAGAAGGACGGGGAGAAGAAAAAAAAGGTCATTCACTTCCGCAGGATGTTCCCACAGGATGAGATATTCACATGGAGTGACTGCCATCATTTCTCAAAGGGCCATTACATCCTGATGCACTCCGCGATATACAGGACCCAGATACTCAGGGATTCCGGAATGGTTCTCCCCGAGCATACCTTCTATGTAGACAATATCTATGTTTATGAGCCCCTTCTTCATGTTGAGAAGATGTGCTATCTGGATGTAAATTTCTACAGATACTACATCGGACGTGATGACCAGTCCGTAAATGAGGAGATAATGATCTCAAGGATCGACCAGCAGCTCAGGGTCAATTACCTGATGATCGATTATCTTGTCGATAACAAGCAGAAGGCACAGAAGGACAAGAAGCGTTATAAGTACATGAGGAACTATCTCGAGATTATCACTACGATATCCTCGATCCTCCTCATCAAGAAGAATACCGACGAAAGCCTTCAGGAAAAGAGAAAGCTCTGGACATATATCAAGGGCCGCGACAGGCATCTGTGGGCATACCTCAGAGGCGGTCTTCCCGGAAATGCGATGAACCTTCCGGGTAAGGGCGGAAGAAAAGTATCCGTCGAATGCTACAAGATCGCTCAGAAGATCTTCAAGTTCAACTAAATCACGAAAACGAGGGGACGGTTCCTCTGTTAACCTTAAAGCAAGGTGAACGGAGGAACCGTCCCCTCGTTTTTTATGTGTTGACAATTGTATGTGAAGTGTATATATTGAGTATATACAATGATTAATCATTAGGCGGAAAGGTTCATGCGCAGGACCGGCCCGTCAAAGCGCAAAGGAAATCCATATGGACATTATCATCAGCAATACCTCGGGCGTGCCCATTTACGAGCAGATCGAGGAACAGATCAAGAGCCTGATCATGACAGGCGAACTGGCGGCAGGGGACGCCCTTCCGTCAATGAGACTCCTGGCCAAGGATCTCAGGATCAGCGTCATCACAACAAAGAGAGCATTTGAAGATCTCGAGCGTGACGGCTACATTGAATCCGTCGTGGGAAAGGGAAGCTTTGTAAAGGGCATCAATCCCGAACTTATGAAGGAGAATATGAAGTACGCCATAGAGGAGTGTCTTGAAAAGGCTGCCGATAAGGCGGTCATAGGCAGGATATCCCTTGATGAACTTAAAGAGATGCTTGAGATCATCTACGAGGAAAAAGCAAACAAGGATTGAAACGGATGAGTTTTTGTTTCATGAGGTGAATACTAATGGACGAAGTTAAGAACGTTATTGAACTTAAGAATGTCACCAAGGATTACGGTGATTTCAAACTTGATAATGTAAGCTTTGCGGTACCCGAGGGAACCGTATGCGGCTTCATCGGACAGAACGGTGCGGGCAAGACCACTACCATCAATCTTATCCTGGACATCATCAAAAAGGATGCGGGCGAGGTTTTTCTTTTCGGTCAGCCGGTAAGCAAAGATACCGCAGCATTAAGAGAAGATGTCGGTGTAGTCTTCGATGAGATGGGATTCCATGAATTCATGACCGGACGCGACATTAACATTATGATGAAGAATATCTATAAAAACTGGGATGAAGAAGCCTTCTTTGATTACCTTAAAAAATTCTCGCTTCCTTCAAAGAAGAAATGCGGTGCTTTTTCCAGAGGTATGAGAATGAAGCTGCAGATCGCCGTAGCTCTTTCCCACCATGCGAAGCTTCTTGTGATGGATGAGCCCACCAGCGGACTCGATCCGATCGTAAGAAATGAGATGATCAATATCTTCAGGGAGTTCGTTGTGAAAGAGGACCACACAATCCTTCTGTCATCGCATATCACCGCTGATCTCGAAAAAATAGCCGATGAAGTTGTCTTTATCGACGGAGGCAGGATTGTCCTTGCTGGAAATAAGGACGAGATCATGGAAAAGCATGCCATCTTAAAATGCAGAAAAGATGACGTATCCAAGGTGAGCGAATCACTTATCGTACACTGCGAAGTGAGCGATTACGGTGCGGAGATACTTGTTAATGACAGACATGCTGCAGAAAAATTATATCCCGGAATGATCATGGAAAATGCGGCGCTTGAAGATATCATGCTCCACTACATCAATGCAAAAAATGAAAGACAGCGGTGAGGTATTGCCATGAAAGGTTTGATAATCAAGGACATTATGTGCCTTAAAAAACAGCTCACCACTTTCGTTTATGTCATTTCAGGAGTGGTGGTCATATCGATTCTTTACGTTCTGAGCAGCCGCTTCGGCAACCTCGCCGAAGTCGGGAAAACGCTGCTTGATGAAAATAATAATATGTCTGAGATCGATGTTAAGAATCTGGGTTCCATGGTTCTTATCATGTCCATGCTGATCCCTGTGGTCAGCGTGGGAGATATGCTGAATGTATTCATTGCTGACGGAAAGGCAGGTTTTTTCAAAGTATCCGCATCTCTTCCCGTTTCCCTGAAAAAGAGAATGCTGTCAAGGTTTCTGACCATCTATGCGTTGTTCGCCATAGGAGCTTTTGTGGATACAATTCTTGCTCTGGTACTGAGCGCACTTACCGATATCATGAGCTTCGGAAGCTTTCTTGGGATAATTGTTTCTTCGGCATCCGTATTAAGCATCTACAGTGCTCTGATGATCCTTTACTGTGTGATCCTCGGATACGGCAGGGAACAGTATGCGCAGGTTTTTGCGCTTCTTACGATCATACTGGCTTTTGTGATCATAAAGTTTAAGAGCGTGAAATTCGTGGTCATCCATGTTCTCGGTGACGGTGTCGGTTTTGATTCTTCCACATTTTGGAAGCCTTTGGATTATTTCCGCGAAAAGGGATATGTATTCCTGCTGATCGCAGTTTTAGTGAGCATAGTTTCCTATTGCCTTTCTTTATACATTGCAGAAAGAAAGAGAGGTGTCATCTGATGGGAGGATTATTATATAAGGATTTTGTTTCGATCAATGGAAAAAAGCTGGTCACGGTTTTTTCGGTACTGACTCTGCTGCTTATTGTGATAAAACTGATCGTTGCAGGTGTCGAAACGCCGATCGGATTTATGGCAGAAAACGATAACGGTGAGGTTTTTTCGTTTTTTGAATATCTTGTTTCAATGCCGGCTCAGATGCTGCCTATCATGATGATCGGCTTTATTTCAAACTGGGTTCCGAACGTACTGAAAAATGACGAGAAGAGCAAGATACACTCATATTTGGCTGCGATGCCTTTTTCCGGACACACATACATCGCTGAAAAATATGTATTTATAGGCATATGCATTTATACTGCCTTTTCTCTCTGCATGGTATGGAATGTCATATCAATGGCATTTTTGCCGGAAGGCGCCCTTTTGAATATTTTGATGCTCTATTCGTCGGTGTTGATCGAGTTTTTCTCCCTGACATTTATCGGCGCATCCATAGAATTTCCGGTTTTTGTTGCTTTCGGAAAAGAAAAAGGACAGATGATCAAAACTGCAATTTTGGAAGTGATCGCATGTTTTGTGGCGGCGTATCTTTTCTTCGGAGATCTGAGTGTCTTTGAAAAACTGGATATAGATCTGATCATAGCCTGGGCTGAAACCCATGCTTTTGCACTTATGTTCATGGCGGTCATTTCACCGCTCATTACTCTCTGTGTCTATTACATCTCATACCGTATTTCCGTGCGCATATATGAGAGAAAGGAGAGAGAACATGAGTGATAAAAAGAGACTTCTGATCTACCTCGGACTCACATTTGTTATTACTTTTCTTTGGTTCTTCGTAGCAAATCCCGACAGATCCACATGGGAAGACATGGGGACCATGAGACAGTCATTCGTTGCTCTCGGAATGCTTTTTCCCGTGATATGCCACGTTCTTACGAGAGTGATCACGAAGGAAGGATTCAGATTCAGCGGTGAGAACAATTCATATTTCGGAATATATCTAAAGGACGGAAAGTGGAAGTATTTCCTCTTTGCATGTCTTGTACCATGGCTCTATATGGAACTCAGCAATCTGATAGAACTTGCAATGTGTCCTTCCATGTATGATCCTGAGTACTACATCTCGCTTGATATAGAAAAAAGAATGCTTTTTCTGATGCCGGTATATGCGATCGTTACCGGTTTTGTAGGCTCCTTTGCAGCATTCGGTGAAGAAGGCGGATGGCGCGGTTATATGATGCCCAAGCTCCTTAAGATCACAGGCAGGAAGAGAGCTCTTATTATAGGCGGCGTGATCTGGGGACTCTGGCATGCACCGCTTACATGCATCGGACATAACTTCGGTACCGATTATCCGGGATTTCCGTATCTCGGAATAGTATGTATGTGCATATTCTGCACACTTATGGGTGTGCTTCTTACATTCATCACGGAAAAGAGCGGATCCGTCTGGCCCGCAGCCATCATGCATGCGGTAAATAATTCGAACCCCTCTATACTGGACGGATTTATGAACCCCGATAACAAGACCACGGATCTTCCGATCGGAATGATCGCAATGTGCATAGCACTCCTTGCCGTGGCTATACCTGTGATGATCATATGGAGCAGATCTGACAGCAAAGCCGCTTCCGAAGAATAAACAAAACAGATAACAAAAAACAGGGCCCGGATCTTCGGGCCCTGAATTATTGTCGGAACAAACTGATTTAAAGAACGCCTTCACATACTGAACATTTTCCGCCAACGGGAACCATGACCGCATCGCAGTAGGGACATTTGACCTGTGCACCGGCTGCTGCCGCTGCTGCCTGCATCGGTATGGGACCGCCTGTCGGATCGGTAGGGGAAACGGGACTC
>JAFZWW010000071.1 GCA_017617005.1 Lachnospiraceae bacterium | reverse complement strand
GTTGTCGGACAGCGCGGCAAGACCATCAACGAGATCATCGCACGCACCGGTGTTAAGATCGACATCGATGAGAGCGGAAGAGTTGATATCTGCGGAACCGACAAAGAGGGAATGGACAAGGCCATCGATATGGTCAAGATCATTACCACCGAGTTCGAAGAGGGACAGGTTTTCAAGGGAAAGGTTGTTTCCATCAAGGAGTTCGGAGCATTCGTTGAGTTTGCTCCCGGCAAGGAGGGAATGGTACACATTTCCAAGATCGCCAAGGAGAGAGTTGAGCATGTCGAGGATTATCTGACCCTCGGAGATATCGTTACCGTCAAGTGTCTCGGCAAGGACAAGATGGGACGTATCAGCTTCTCTATGAAGGATGTAGCTCAGAACTGATAACCGTTTTGGCACACGGACGGGCCCGCATATTTACGGGCCCGTTTTTTTAAAGGGACTTATATATGTTTGGTTACACTACAGTCAATAAACCCGAGATGAAATTCAAGGAGTATGATCTGTATCATTCATACTACTGTGGTCTCTGCGCCGTTCTTAAGAAAAAGTACGGACTCACCGGCGAGTTCACGCTTTCTTACGACGGTGCTTTTTTGTGTACTCTTTTGAGCGATCTCTACGATATGCACGACGAGATCTCGGACAGGAAGTGCATCATTCATCCGGGAGTAAAGCACGTCATAAGGACCAACCCCGCAACGGATTATGCTGCGGATATGAATGTGCTCATGGCTATGTTCAAGTGCCGTGATGACTGGAATGATGACCGCAAGCTGTCGGCCAAAATGCTCGCGGGTATCCTTGACGGCAAGACAAAGAAGATCAGGGACCTTTATGAGAACAAGATAAAAGTTATCACCGAAGCGATCGCCGCGATCGACGGGCTCGAAAGAAAAGGTGAGTACGATCCCGAAGAGATGGCTTATCAGTTCGGCAGATGCATGGCGGAAGTATATGCGTACAGACAGGACGAATGGGAGAAATATTTAAGACCCTTCGGAGATCATCTCGGACGTGCCGTATATCTAATGGATGCGTACGAGGACATCTACCGTGATGTGAAGAAGGGAAGATACAACCCCTTTATCAATATCTATGAAAAGAATGATTTTGAGAATACCGCACGTGAGATGGTGACTGTGCATCTCCAGGAGGCATGCATTGCTTTCGAGAAAATGCCGCTCATCGAGAATGTGGATATTCTCAGGAACATACTTTATTCCGGAATATGGATAAGGTTCAATATCGCAGCCGGAAAGCGCAAGGGCGCAGAGTCCGAAGAGGCGGTAAAAGAAGGAGCGGATAAATGACGGATCCTTACAAGGTTCTCGGTGTCGCTCCCACGGCCTCCGAGGATGAGATAAAAAAAGCATACAGAAAGCTCTCGAGGCTTTATCATCCCGATTCCAACATGAACAAATCGGAACTCGAGAAGAAGGCAGCCGAAGAGAAGTTCAAGGCGGTCCAGGCCGCATATGAGGATATAATCGACGGCAAAGTGGATCCGAGAGTCTACAGGAACTCATCGGCTTCGCATACTTCCTCGGGTTCGTCCTACGGAAGATCCTATCAGGGATACGGTTCCGGAGGCACATCATATAACGGATACAGAAGGGATAATTCCGCAAGCTACGGCGAGACCGATGTACAGCTTGAAGCTGTTGCGAATTTCATAGCAAACGGACTTCTCAGGGAAGCGAGAAATCTTCTCGACAGCATAGATCCTTCGACGAGAAACGCAAGATGGTATTACTACAGCGCGATCACTTACGAAAGGACCGGAAACAGGACGCAGGCCATCTATCACTCAAGGGCTGCAACATCCATGGAGCCCTCAAATTCGGAATATTCCGTGCTTTATGACTATCTTACGGGCGGACCCTTCACAAGAAGCACAAGGGACGGTGCGGCAAATTATACGGGATGGTATAATGACAGGAGAAATACATACGGCTACGGTAATACAAATGTCACGGGCTGCTGCAATACCTGCATAAATATTTTCATCTGTGCAAGCTGTCTGGGATGCTGATGAGAAAAGGAGGATGACATGGAAAATGAGATGAAGAAACTGCAGAAATCCCTCAGGGTAACACAGACTCTGTGCATCCTCATACTTGTAATGTTCCTTGCCCTTATCGTCGTACTCCTGCAGGGACTTAGGATATTCCTTGACTACAGGAAGGATATCGACACCACATTTGCCGTGGTGAAGGAGCTTAAGAAAGCTGATCTTCCGCAGCTTGCGGAGGATATACACAATACCTCCGAAGCGATAAATGCCGTCGACTGGGATGCACTTTCAACGCAGCTCAATGAGCTCGATCTTCAGGAGATCAGAACAACGATCGAATCACTTGACCTCGATCAGATCAACGAAACCCTCGGTCAGCTGGATCTCGATGAGATCACGGAGCAGCTCAGCGAGCTCGATATCGAGAAGATCAATGACACGATGGATCAGATACAGTCGGCACTTGAAAAGCTCGACAAATTCGGATTCTTCTAAACGTCAGCCGTGCCTCATATGGAATAAAAAAGGACGCATTTCCGTGCGATACGGTGATGCGTCCATTTTTTCTTTTTTGTGAACCGGGAGATTTTTACCGGTCGTTATTTAAGATCGTTCTCGTCGCAAAGGACCGTCTTTCCTTCCGCGAGCGATCTCTTTACGTCTATCAGTCTCTGGTTTGCGCTTCCGCGGAACTTAAGGTTCAGATTCTTTTCTTTTAAGACAAATTCCCCGTCAACAATGACATCGAGAAGGGGCAGGAGATTCTTTACTATCTCGTCATCCTTCGCCCATTCGAGGATCTCGGTATCGAAGGTATATCCGCTGTAGAGCCATATGGTCTTTTCGGGATATTTTTCGCGGAGCTTTTTTGCAAGTGATAGAACGAAAGGCCTGTTTTCGGGTTCCATCGGTTCGCCGCCGAGGAATGTAAAGCCCGAGATATAATCGGGAGCCATCGCATCGATGAGGGACTGCTCGACTTCGGCGGTGTAGACCTGACCGAATGAAAAATCCCATGTTTTGGCATTAAAGCAGCCTTCGCAATGATGACGGCATCCGCTGACAAAAAGTGAAACCCTTACTCCGGGGCCGTCCGCAACATCACATTTTTTGATCTCGCCGTAATACATTTATTTTCTCCGTTCACAGACGACAAAAAGCCGCCTTTTAAAAGGTGCGATACAGATATAACTATATGAGAGCGGGGAGATTTTTTCAAGGGCAAAAAAGCCTCCGGGGGCAAGCAATTTTTCCCGAAATATGCTATAATATTACGGTTTTGTAAAGGAGATAGTTATGTCTAACACATCTAAAAACCACGATGCTTTTCTCTGCCCCGAGATGGCAAAGCATTCGGAGGAGGTCGTAAGGCACCTGAGCAGAAATGATGCATGCTGGTGCGGAAGCGGCAAAAAGTACAAGACATGCCATGCGGCATTTGACGATAAGATCAAGAAGATCGCACTTACCGGCAAGATCACTCCGGATCACAGCATTCTCAAGACTCCTGAGCAGGTTGAGAAGATCAGGGAATCCTGCAAGATCAATGTCGCGATCCTCGACCGCATCGAAAAAGAGATACATGAGGGAATGCCCACTTCCGAGATCGACAGGATCGTTTACGATATGAGCATCGAAGCAGGTGCAATCCCCGCACCGCTTAACTACGAAGGATATCCCTACAGCGTCTGCACATCGGTCAATGAGCAGGTCTGTCACGGATTCCCCTCGGACAAGGTTATCTTAAAGAGCGGCGATATCGTTAATGTGGACTGCTCAACGATTCTTAACGGCTTCTTTTCCGATTCGTCGAGAATGTTCTGTATCGGCGAGGTTTCCGAGGAAAAGCAGAGACTTGTGAAGATCACAAGGGAAGCCTGCTACGAGGGACTTAAATATGCCAAGCCATGGGGATTTCTCGGGGATGTCGGCCAGGCGGTACACGATTACTGCTACGACAACGGCTACAGCATAGTCAGGGAGATCGGCGGACACGGCGTCGGCCTTGAATTCCACGAAGATCCCTGGGTCGGATACCACTCGAAAAAGGGCACGGAGATGCTCCTTGTACCGGGAATGATCTTCACCATAGAGCCCATGGTCAATATGGGAAAAGAAGACATTGTGACAGACAAGTCAAACGGCTGGGAGGTTTCCACGAAGGACGGAATGCCCTCCGCACAGTGGGAGATAATGGTACTTATAACCGAGGACGGAAACGAAGTTCTCTGCTGGTAAAGGGATCTTATGAGCAGATCAAAGATCGTTCACCTCATCTTTGCACTCACGGCACTCGCCATAGCTTTCGCTCTGTTCGCAAGGCTGAAGGGCTGGATCAGGGTAGTTAAACTCGGCGATATAAACGTTTCTGACGAACAGGTCGCCAATGTGGAATCGCACGACCACATAATGCCCCTTACGGATGAGGAATACAATCTCATACGCCAGAATGAGGAGACTATCCTGATACTGGGAAATGCCCCCTTTGCCGACGATACGGAAGGAGAAGAGGGACTTGCTTCCATGCTCGAAAAAGCTTCCGGAGCCGCAGTTATTAACTGCGCGGTCAGCGGTTCCTACGTCGGAATGACGGAGCCTTCTTTTGACTATACGAACAATCCGATGAACATTTTCTCGCCGTATTATCTTGCATGCGTCGCATGCACCGGCCAGGATTATTCGCACGATCTTAACGAATCGAAGAGGGTGCTCGGTTCTTCTTTTCCGCAGGAAGGGGAAGCCGTTCTTGAAACCCTTAAGGATCTTGATATAAAGACGGTCGATGTGATCGTGTTTTTCTATGACGGGGACGATTACTTAAGGTCCGCTCCCACGGGGCTCGACGACTCAAGGTATTCCGATCCGTTTTCAACCTATATCGGGGTTTTCTCATCCACGGTGGAGCTTTTCAGGACCTATGCACCGAGGGCCAGGATCATTGTGATGTCTGCCCCCTATATGTATATTGCATCTTCCGACGGCACGCTAGAAGCATGCGAGGATCACCCCAATTCCCAGGGAGCGGATCTGTCGGATTATGTCCTGGGACTCTACAGGATGTGTGTTGAAAGCTACGATATCACCTTTGTTGACAACTACTACACCGGCATCGCATTTGAAGGCGGTGATGCCTTCCTTACGGGGGGCAGATATCTCAATGCCGAAGGCAGAAAACTGATGACCGAAAGGCTTATGTATGCGCTGACCTACTACGACGAAGAAAACCTCGGAAATGTCGATTTTGAAGGGTCAAATTAGCGCCGTTTTACTTGATGAAATAGCCGTTTGATAGTAAAATAATTATGATTGTGCCTTTCTATGCCAATGAACGCTTTTGACTATCCGGGGGTGTATTCATATGGAGTCAGATGTAAAGCTGACTGAATACATAGACAAAAGCATATTACAGACTATTCAGGATGCATTTTCGGACATGACCGGGCTTGCGGCACTGACTACCAATCCTGACGGAACGGCGGTCACCGAGGGCTCCGGGTTTTGTCGTTTTTGTACGGAACTTAACAGGGAATGTCCCCTGGGAAAGCAGCTCTGTGAATACTCGGACAAGAGCGGCGCAATGATGACGCACAGGACCGGCAGGCCCACATGGTATTACTGTCATGCCGGACTCATAGATTTCTCGGCCCCCATCGTTGTAAACGGTGAGATGGTCGGATGCTTTGTAGGCGGACAGGCCCTGACCTCGCCGCCCGATGAGGCAAAATGCAAGGCACATGCCATTCAGCTGGGGCTCGACCCGGACGAATATTTTGACGCGATCCGCGAGGTGAACATCGTTTCCGAGGAGAAGGTTGGAAAGGCGATGGATTTCCTTTACACGATATCCGGTGTCCTTTCGGATATGGCCTACGGAAAATACACCTCCGAGAAAGCCGGGCTTGAGCTGGAACGTGTATCGCGCATGAAATCGGATTTCCTGGCAAATATGAGCCACGAGATCCGCACTCCCATGAATGCTGTTATCGGCATGGCGGAGATGGCGCTCAGGGAGGATCTTCCCGACAGTGCGAGGGAATACATAAGCCAGATCAAATCCTCCGGCAAACTGCTCCTTACGATAATCAACGACATTCTCGATTTTTCCAAGATCGAATCGGGAATGCTGGACATAAAGCTTTCGGAATACGAACCTGTCAGTCTTTTTGACGATGTGGCGGCGATAATCGCATCAAAGCTTCTGGACAAGGATATAGAGCTTATCCTGAACCTGAACACGAACATCCCGAAGAGACTTTACGGTGACGGCACCAGGATAAGACAGATCCTTCTGAACCTTGCCAATAATGCGGTCAAGTTCACCGAAGAGGGACAGGTGAGATTCGTGGTCGATTTTTCTTCCCTCGATGCGGACGAGATACTTCTCAGCGTTTCGGTCGAAGATACCGGAATAGGCATCAAAGAAGAAAATCTCGAAAGGGTATTCGAATCATTCTCCCAGGTTGATTCCAAGAGGAACCGAAAAGGGGAGGGAACGGGGCTCGGACTTGCGATATCCAAGGAACTGCTCGGCCTGATGGACGGACAGCTCAATGTCGAATCCGAGTACAAGAGAGGCTCCGTCTTTTCCTTCAAGCTTCCGCAGAGAGTCATTGATCCCACTCCCAGCATGAGAGTGAAAGATCCGGAAAAATATCTCGTGATCGGTATCTTTGATAACGAGTATCTCCTGGGCGGATTTACATGGGATGCGTCAAAGCTCGGCGTAACGGCAAATACCCTTGCACCGGATGCGGACATAAGTCTTGCGTGTGAGACTCTCGAAAAGAGAACTCCGGGCAGGAAGACATTCATCTTCATAGACCATTCCCTGCTGGATGCGGAAAAGAAAGAATTCTTCAGGACCCATCCCGACAAGACGGTGGTCGTCGTAACGGATTATTACACCAAGGCAGAGGCGGACATCCCGAACCTCATCGTTACGAAGAAGCCCATGTCGGCGATGAACATGGCCACGATACTGGGCCGCGGAGCATCGAAGGAGAGCAGCGGGGATGAAAGACCCGATGACATTCCTTTCACCGCACCTGACGCAAGTGTGCTGATAGTCGAGGACAATGCGGTCAACCTCACGGTTGCGGTGGGATTGCTCGAGCCGCTCGGTATGAAGATATCATCTGCGATGAGCGGAAAAGAGGCCATACGCAAGATCGAAGATGAACATTTCGATCTGATACTGATGGACCATATGATGCCCGAGATGGACGGCGTCGAGACAACAAGGATCATCAGAAGGATGTATCCCGATTACGACGAAGTGCCCATCATCGCACTTACTGCCAATGCCGTAAGAGGAGTAAGGGAGATGTTCATTTCCGAGGGAATGAACGATTTCGTACCCAAGCCCATAGAGCTTCCGGTGCTGACATCCAAGCTCAGGCAGTGGCTTCCTCCGGAGAAGATACTCAGCATAACTCCCACGGTTCCCACGGAAACCGTAAGACTCGGAAGGAACGTATCTGTCGCCGGGTCTTCTCCCGAGCTTGACAAGGAAGAGGCATTAAAGCTTCTCGGAAGCGAAAAGCTTTTCAGACAGGTCATAACGGAATACTTAAGACGTATTCCCGAAAAGGCCGAAAGGATAGAAAAGCTCTACCGCGAAGAAAACTGGTCCGATTACGCGGTTGAGGTGCACGGGCTCAAGAACGCTTCAAGACAGATCGGAGCCGGAGAGCTTACGCAGATATGCGAAGAGACCGAGAACGCCGTGAACATGAGAAGGCTTTCGTTCGTTCATGACACGCACGGAAAACTCGTCGCAATGTACAAAGGTTATTTGGATCTTCTTCCGGAATATCTCGCCTGATGAGACCGGAATCAAAAAGAAAAATACAAACGAAACAAGAATAAATTTTTCAGGAGGTTTTTTAAATGTATTCGCTTGATGAAGTAAGAACAGTAGATCCCGAGATCGCAGAGGCCATAGTAAGTGAGCAGGAAAGACAGAACTCACACCTCGAGCTCATAGCTTCCGAGAACTGGGTAAGCAAGGCTGTAATGGCAGCAATGGGAAGCCCTCTCACCAACAAGTATGCCGAAGGATATCCCGGAAAGCGTTACTACGGCGGATGCGAGTGCGTAGACGTTGTAGAGGAACTTGCAAGAAACCGTGCCATGGAGCTTTACGGATGCACTTATGCAAACGTTCAGCCTCATTCCGGAGCACAGGCTAATCTTGCCGTACAGTTCGCACTTCTTCAGCCCGGTGATACCGTAATGGGAATGAACCTCGATCACGGCGGACATCTCACCCACGGTTCACCCGCAAACATTTCGGGAACCTATTTCAATATCGTTCCTTACGGTGTAAACGACGACGGATTCATTGATTACGACAAACTTGAGGAGATCGCAAAAGAGTGCAAGCCCAAGATGATCATCGCAGGTGCTTCCGCATATGCACGTACCATCGATTTCAAGCGTTTCAGGGAGATCGCAGATGAGGTCGGCGCATTCCTCATGGTCGATATGGCTCACATCGCAGGACTTGTTGCCGCAGGACTTCATCCCAGCCCCATCCCTTATGCGGATGTGGTAACCACCACCACACACAAGACCCTTCGCGGACCCAGAGGAGGACTCATCCTTTCAAGCGCAGAGTTTGCCAAGGAGCACAAGCTTAACAAGGCAGTATTCCCCGGAATCCAGGGCGGACCTCTTATGCACGTTATCGCAGCCAAGGCAGTATGCTTCAAGGAGGCTCTCGATCCTTCATTCAAGGTTTACCAGCAGGGCATTATCGACAACGCACAGGCTCTTGCAAAGGGACTCATCTCAAGAGGACTTAAGATCGTTTCCGGCGGAACCGATAACCACCTGATGCTCCTCGACCTCACTCCTTTTAACCTTACCGGTAAGGAGATCGAGACTCTTATGGATGAGGCTCATCTTACCGCCAATAAGAACACCATTCCCAACGATCCTCAGAAACCCAACGTAACCAGCGGTATCAGACTCGGAACTCCCGCAGTTACATCCAGAGGACTTAAGACCGAGGATATGGATCAGATCGCCGAGGCTATCAGCATCATCGTTAAGGAGAGGGAAGCAGGCGTAGAAAAGGCTAAGGCCATCGTCATGGCACTTACCGAGAAATACCCTTTGAACAAGTAATAAAGACAGACTGGAGTTAAAGAAATGATTCATGTTGCTGTATTCGGATACGGAACCGTCGGAAGCGGTGTTGTCGAAGTCATCGACCGCAACAACGACATCGTATCCGCCGCATCCGGAGACAAGGTTTCCGTAAAGTACATCCTTGATCTCCTTGATTTTCCGGGCGACCCCAATGAAGCGAAGATCGTTCATGACGTTAATGTCATAGTTAACGACCCCGAGGTTTCTATCATTTGTGAGACCATGGGAGGAACGGGCGCCGCTTATAAGTTCACAAAGGCTGCTCTCGAACAGGGAAAGAGCGTATGCACGTCCAATAAGGAACTCGTTGCCAAGCACGGTGCCGAGCTTATAAAGCTTGCGAAAGCAAACGGATGCGCATATCTTTTCGAGGCAAGTGTCGGAGGCGGAATTCCCGTGCTCCGTACTCTTACCACGGCTCTTACCGCAGAGAGGATCACACAGATCGCCGGTATCCTTAACGGAACCACCAACTTCATCCTCACCAAGATGGAAGAGGAGGGTGCAGGCTTTGATGAGACCCTTAAGACAGCCCAGGAACTCGGATATGCGGAAGCGGATCCTACTGCGGATATCGAGGGTCACGATACGGCAAGAAAGATCTCCATTCTGGCAGATATAATGTCAGGTCATTTTGTAGATTCCGATAAGGTGCCTACAACCGGCATCAAAAATATCGACAAGAGCGATATCGCACTTGCTTCCAAAGCGGGCTTTAAGATCAGGCTTCTCGGAATAGCGGACAGAGCGGATGACGACAGTGTTTCAACCGTTGTCGCTCCCTTTATGCTTTCCAAGAGTCATCCGCTTGCAGGCGTATGCGATGTTTTCAATGCGATCTTCGTTACCGGCAACATGCTCGGTGAGACGATGTATTACGGCAAAGGCGCAGGCAGTCTCGCAACCGCAAGTGCCGTTGTTGCGGATGTCATCGATGCCGCCAGAAAAGGTTCATCCACCATGTATCCCGGATGGGACGAGGTTCCCGTAAAGGAAAGATCATGTGCATGCGACAAGCGCAGATTCATGGTCAGGGTCGATGAGAGTAATGCCGACAAGGCAAAAGCGCTTTTCGAAGGAGCCGAGGAAATAGGCGTATGCGAAGGCAAATTCGGACTGATCACAGGGCTTGCGGATAAGATCGGTAAAGATAACGGCATTGTCGAAAACTTTATTGAGATCTACGAATAATTGATTTAAGAGGAATATGGAAAAATGGCAAAGGTAGTAAAATTCGGCGGCAGCTCACTTGCATCTGCCGAGCAGTTCAAAAAAGTAGGAGACATCATCAAGGCAGATCCCGAGAGAAGATATGTT
>JAFZWW010000070.1 GCA_017617005.1 Lachnospiraceae bacterium | reverse complement strand
CTGTCTCCGTCCGCGGGAGCATCCGGAACGATCTTAAGAAGCCTGTGAAGTTCACCCTCATGGGGCGTAAATATGATCTGTCTTCCTTCGGCGGACAAGCGTCTCAGGTCATCCGACAGATACCTTCCCTGATCCGACGAGATCACAGTCAGTGCATCGGCATCGAGCACGAGCGGCTTTGATCCGCTTCCGTTTATCAGGGCATCCAGCTGCGATACGGCCTCTGCATCCGTCCCTATGCCGGGTCCCGCAAGATACACATCGCTCCATTTATCAAGCAGATGCATCCTTCCCGCAAAAGCTCCCGTATCGTAAAGTGCTTCAGGCAGTGCAGTCTGGATTATGATGCGGTTACATTCGGGTGAGGATATCTTCACCATGCCGGCACCGCTTCTGTATGCGGCACGTCCCGCAAGGATCGCACATCCCGCGCTTCCGTAGCTTCCCGAATATATAAATGCTTTTCCGAAGGTTCCCTTATGTCCGGAAGGATCTCTTTTCGGAAGGCACTCACTTATGGAATATGACAGTCGTATCATTTTTCTTTTTTTCATATCATTCTCCAAGCGTCAGCTCAGTTCAGTTCAATATATCCGGTTGAAAAATCAAAGGTAGGATCCTCAGGGCAGGAAAAGGATATATTTACCTTTACATCCTTACCCCCTATGGTCTCTATATCATATACATCATCGTAGCTGTATGTCTCTCCCGAAATCAGCGCATAGCCGGCAGGTATATATGATCTGTAAACCCCGTAAGCCCGGACCTGTTTGCCGTCGATCGTCATTGAATCGATATCGGTCTCATATGCCCTGTCCGATCTGTTTTCGACGAAGAACCTGTAGCCCTCTTTGTACTGCTCTTTAGACAGGCAGGAATAAATATCGACATCGTCATTTGTATAGATCAGATGATAATCCGACAGGTCGTATTCGGGACGGGCAACTTCAGCGGTTGTCGTTATGATCACGGGATCCGGGATCTCTTTCATAAGTTCATTATCCAGGCTGTAGATCTCGATCTCATCTATCACCATTTCGGATATTTCCATTCCGGGCAGTCTGTATATCTCACCGTACACGTTGACGGTCCTGTTCTTTTTGAAATTGCTCAGCAAGGTAAAATATCCGTATGACGACGAAATACCGTTTATCGCCCTGCAGGAAACCTTAATGCGCACATTCTCACCGGAATTATTCTCTATGACCAGTCCGATCTTGGCCCTTCCGGATTCGATGCCGTCACTTTCAAGGCTTCTTCCGGGGATGTGATAAATATTCGATATCCTGATCTTCAGACCGTCCTCGTCGTATATGACACCGTCCCCGTTTATTCTGTAATCCGCGGGCTCATAAAAAACATATTCGGAATCATTTAGTTCCATATCCTTCTGGTATTTCGGAACGGAAACATAGATTCCCACCCCTACGATCAAAAACATAAAAAGGATATGTATCACCGCAAAGAATTTTATCTTCGTTCCGATGGACTCAAGGATTTTTTTGCTTTCCCTCTCGGCCTTTTTCTCACGCTTTTCGATGACTTTTTGTGTCGCATCATCTATAAAGGATTTCTTTACATCATATCTGGACTTCCATTCCGGATCGTTATCATATGCTCCTCCGCAATTGGGACACGTGCTGTCCTTACGGGTATCGATCTTATATCCGCAATAATCGCAGGTTATGACGGGATCCATGGCCTTAAGCTTTCCGACCTGCTCCCTGGCAGCCTCCCTTACCTCTTTTTCGCTGAACGCATTGGCCTTGACCTTGTAATAACGGAATATCTCGGCAAAGGTCGCGATCCAAAGCCCTATATAAACAATTATCAAAATAGCCATATATTAATTCCTTTTTTCCGGGCAAGCCCACAGGCATAACCCTTTTCGCACATTACTATCTTATAACAAAGAAAGGTAACAAAAAAGCAAAATATCCCTGTGCCGAGAGAAGGTTCAGCTGCAGGAATATTTTGCCTTTACCAGGTACATATATATATAATCCACCCTATCATAAGATACGGTCGTCTGCAGGGATTATCCGATATGCTCCGCAAAATGAAAACAGGCATTGCAGAAAACGGCATTTAAAAGCAGAAAACGGCAAAAAAATGCCCGGAGACATCGCATCTCCGGGCACCTTATTCTTATTCATCACCAATCGGAATCCCAGCTGGAGTAGTCCGAATCCCAGGAATCGTATGAATCCCATGAGCTGTCCGAATCCCAGTCGTAGTCATAGCTGTAATCGCTGCTGTCATAACTTGAACTGCTTCCGGAGTCGTACCATGAGGTATCCTCAAAATCCATTCCGCTGTGATCGTAAACGCGGTAATCGTCCGCAGTATCATCGTAGATGATATCGTCGAGAAAATCACTGTCGGACATGTAGTCCCAGGTATCATATCCGGAATCGTATGAATACCAGGATCCGCTCTGATAATAATAGTCATTTCCGTTATAGCGGTAATATCCCCTTGAAGGAGAATTGTCCAGCATCGCCATAACAAACAGTATCAGAAATACCAGCAAAGTAATTCCGAAACGTGTGAAAAGAAAGAATCCGAGGATCTTCCCGATCAGGGAAAGGGAATTTTTGGACTTCTTTCTTGTGGGCTGTGAAGGCCTCTTATCAGCCGCATGGCTTTTCTGATCCGCAATCTCTGCTCTGAGTCTCTGGTATAGTTCATTGACCGCATAGCCTTCGTCAGAGCCCTGATATCTGACCGCTCTCTCTCCGTTTGCCTTGTTCTTATATACGACAAAGTCACCGGTCTCACTCTTGTAAATACCGAAAGCCTTGGGCTCCTTGATATCTTTGCCGATGAAGAATCTGGTTATGTTCTCCGGAGGAAGCTTGTGTGCCGTATACCAGGCCTTAAGTTCCTCTATGGTCTTGGGCTGGTCCGAGGCGGTGCGGTTTGCGGTAGGCATCGAACCTCCGCAATAGGGACAGTAATTAAGTTTGTCTTCGATCAGCTGATCGCAGTAATTACACTTAACCTTCATTATCTGCCTCCTTTCCTGCTTTATCGCTTTTATGGAGGAGATCCGTGACGTTTATCTCGAATCCGTCACCTTCTTTTATATCCGTGATGCCCCATACGATCTCGGTATCCTGTTCCCTGGAATTAAGGAAGATGGTGACCGCGACCACGGTCATGATCAGAACATAGAGGGCAAACATTATCAGAACGGATACCAGCTGTGTCTTTATGCATATCTCATAAATACCGTGGATCACCGTGGGAACAAGAACGGCTTCGACAAGATAGGTCTTCCTGTTCTCGTTTTCCTTCCTGCAGTCCGCAACCTTGGCAAGTCCGTAGTAATATCCCATGAATACGGATATTATGACCTGGGCAAAGACGGGAAGGATAAGTGCAAGAGGTCTTATTGCCGATCCGTACTTTATGATATAAACGATGTTCTCAGTGATAAGGAAACCGACGGAAAGGGCCACGCTGTAAACGATGGCGTCAAAGGTATAATTGAATTCCTTGTTCTTCCATGTCAGGAGCTTAAGTGCCAGAAATCTTCCGCCCTCCTCGATAAGCGCCGTAAAGATAAAAGCATCGAGAAATGTGTAGAGCAGGATCGAAGTGCCGCTGTAAGCAGCTTCGAGGAGCCTGAGTCCCAGCGTACGAAGAAGTATATCGATGATCATCACCGCCACTCCCGCTCCGAAAAGTTT
>JAFZWW010000069.1 GCA_017617005.1 Lachnospiraceae bacterium | reverse complement strand
TGGATAACCGAAGCTTATGATGAATTAAAGAGGCAATAAAACGCCATCCGAAGATGGCGTTTTCATGATGAAAAATCGTGTCTTTATCGTGTCTTTTTTTGTAGAGTCTCTTCCAAAGCGTTGATTTTACCGGGTTTCTGAGAACCAACATTGGTTCGAAGCCTGTCACCCCGACATTTAGAGCCTCTTTGCGAAGGAGACGCCACTCCGAGCAATAGAGGCTCTTATTGTCGGGGTGACCATCACCCACGATTTTTGACAAAATCCGGTCAATTTATACTAATAATATTCTGTTTTTTTCCCTGCTTTTCTAATATCCTTGTAATAGGCATTTCACAAACGGAGAAAAATCATGAAACTTCTACTGAAACTCAGCAGGGAGGCCGTCAGGTACAGAGGCCTTTATCTTATCGCGATACTTTCAACACTCATCCTTACGGTGATCAATCTTGCGGCACCGAAGGTTTTGTCCGCGATGACCGGAATAGTCAGCGAAGGTGTTGATGATGAAGGAATGAGCAGGATATGGCAGCTTACGCTTATCCTTGTTCTCCTTTACCTTGCGAGAGTTCTTTTCAGATTCCTGAACAATTATCTGGCACATAAGGCGGCGTGGTATCTGGTGGGAGACCTGCGCACGAGGACATACGACAAGCTCGAGAGGATGCATATCGGATTTTTCCACGACAAGCAGACCGGTGACCTGATGAGCCGTATCGTCAACGACACCAGGGATTTCGAACTTCTTTATGCACATATGATCCCGGAGACCATCACCAATTTCGTTACCTTCATCGGAGTTCTTGTTGTCCTTCTTTTTATCAATCCCAAGCTTGCACTTATAACATGTTCGCCGATCCCGCTCATCTTTTTATCTGGAATAGTTTTTTCCAAGAAGGTAAGGCCGTTCTTCAAGGCGTCACAGACCAAGATGGGAGAGTTGAACGGAAAGCTCCAGGATAATCTCTCCGGACTTCAGGAGATTCAGTCTTTCGGAAGGGAAGAGTATGAGACCGGTCAGGTAAATGAGAAGAATTTCGAGCACATAAGGGCCATGCTGAAGGCTCTTAAGATCAGTGCAATATTCCATCCCACGGTAGAGTTCATATCCTCGATAGGAACGATCCTTGTCGTTTCATTCGGCGGATATCTCGCGTGGAAAGAAGGACTTAAAGTAGAGGACGTTGTCGCATTTCTTCTTTATCTCGGACTTTTCTATGCACCGATAACCGGACTGGCAAATCTTCTCGAGAATATGCAGCAGTCACTTGCGGGTGCGGAGCGTGTAATGACCGTTCTCGATGCTCCCTGTGAGATCAAGGATGCTCCCGATGCCACTCCGTTAAAAGAAGTAAAGGGAAGCATCGCGTTCGATCATGTTTCGTTTTCGTATGAAACGGGCGGCGTGATACTGGATGATATTTCCTTTGAATGCGCACCCGGTAAGATGCTCGCTCTTGTCGGACCCACGGGCGTCGGCAAGACCACGATGACGAAGCTTATTTCACGATTCTATGAACCCACTTCGGGTAAGATTCTTGTGGACGGTCACGATATAAATTCCGTTACCATAGAGAGTCTCAGACAGAATATTTCGCCTGTTCTTCAGGACACCTTCCTGTTCAACGGAACTATCGCCGAGAATATCGGATATGCGGCTCCCGAGGCAGATATGGACCGCATAATCGAGGCGGCGAAGGCTGCAAATATCCACAAGGATATAATGAATATGCCGGACGGATATCAGACGCTTGTAGGTGAAAGGGGCTTAAGGCTTTCGGGAGGACAAAAGCAGAGAGTAGCCATCTCAAGGGCGATACTCAGAAAGTCACCGATCATAGTGCTTGATGAAGCAACCGCATCCGTTGATGTGGAGACCGAAAAGCAGATACAGGAGGCGATAAACAATATCTCCGGGCGTAAGACCATCATTGCGATAGCACACCGTTTGTCTACAATCCGAAATGCAGATATGATACTGGTGATCGAAAACGGTCACATTGTGGAGAAAGGAACCCATGAAGAACTGATAGCACTCGGCGGAACATACGCCCGTATGAACAGCATTCAGGGATGATCATAGCGTTTCCAAACCTGCTCGATAAGAGAAGGCATATATAAAACAAAAGGGAGTTGATATCAACTCCCTTTTTGTTTCTTTCCTGAATCTGTGTATTCTGCGGATCATTCCATCTCTTCAAGCATTCCTACGATGTAAAGGAACTGTGCCTTGTAATCGTCGGTCATGACTGCGGGATCTTTGGAAAGTCTTTCGATGATGTCTTCGTAATCGGAGGTACCTGCATAATCGGATTCTCTGTAGAGCATTCCGACCTGTGCGACTCCTGCGGCCCATGAAGTATCGTAATCCATCTTTTCGGTGAACATATCGGTGGTAACGGGATAGGTTACAAGCTTGCTCTCGTTTCCGTCGGGCTCTTTGTATCTGATATTGAGTACGCAGTATTCGTTGTTGCTTGTGATAAGTGTCTCCTCATCGGTGCCGTATCTGGATTCGACATAGGGGAGATCCATACCCGAACCTACAGGAACTATCTCGTAGAGGATGGTGACGGTCTGGCCGGATCCGACTTCTCCGCCGTCCTTGGCGTCATTGGCGAAATCCTCTGCTGCCATCTGACGGTTTTCGTATCCGATGATCCTGTAAGCTGCTACGGTATCGGGATTGAACTCAACCTGGAATTTGGTGTCCTTGGCTACGGTGTAAAGGGTTGACCAGATCTCGTTTTCAAGAGCCTTCTCTGCCTCTGCGGTGCAGTCAATGTAGAAGTAATTTCCGTTTCCGTGATCGGCAAGAGCTTCCATCTTGTCGTCTTTGTAATTTCCGGTTCCGAATCCGAGACAGGAGAGGAATACACCGGTTTCCTTCTTTTCTTCGATCAGCTCGATAAGACCTGCTTCGGAGGAGGTTCCGAGGTTGAAGTCACCGTCGGTGCAAAGGATGACACGGTTGTTTCCGCCTTCGATGAAATATTTCTCTGCGATCTCGTATGCCTTGATGATTCCGCCCTGTCCGTTTGTTCCGCCGCCTGCTTCAAGGGAATTGATGATCTTCTTGATCTCGGAGTGCTGGTCTCCGGAAAGTCCTTCGGCCCTGACGGACGCATCGCCTGCGTAGGTAACTATGGAGATGCGGTCATTTTCGGTAAGGTTCTTCTGGAGGATCTTGAGAGCTTCCTGTGCAAGGGGAAGACCGTTATTCCAGAACATTGAACCTGATGTATCTACGAGGAATACTATGTTGGATCCGCCGGAGATATCGACCTTCTCGGCTCTTACTCCCACCCTGTAAAGGAGGGTATCTTCATTCCAGGGGCAGGGAACTATGGTCTGGCTTACGGAGAATTTCTCGCCGTTCTTTGCTTCGGGATAGGAATATTCGAAGTAATTGATCATTTCCTCGACCCTGAGGGCTTCCCTGTCGAGTCCGCCCATGCCGTATCCTTCGTCCTTCCATTCATAAGCTTCGTAAACGGTGCGTCTGAAGTTGGAATATGTAGCGGTGTCGACATCGGCTCCGAAGGTGGAGAATCTGTTGGCGCCGGTGGTGATGAAGCCTGCTTCGGTGATCTGATTGTAGCCTTCGGTATTCCAGTCTCCGTCAATGATCACGGGCTCGGTGGGAATGCTGACAGACGGTGATGAGACGGCTTCTTCCGCATCACACACTGTTGCCGCCTCATACATTACCATTCCGCCGTTTGTCATTGAACCGAAAAGGGTGTATTTAGAATCATCGGAATCCAGTCCGTCATAGTCCTTGCCGACATCCTCGATCCTGTCCCTGATATCCTCTTCGGTGACTGTCGTTACGGGATCGTTATCGTCATCACCGGGAACATCAGCGGTCTGTCCGCATGCCGAAAGGAGCATCATGCCTGCGATGACCAGGCTGATGTACGTTCTTAAGCTCTTGAATAATGTCTTTCTTTTCATAATCTCGTCCTCCGCATATATAAACCTCAAAAGGCTGTTATGTTTGGGTTTAATATCCCCTCTGCCATATATGACGGAGGCCGGGATCATAAAGTCACAATTATTTAAGAATTTTTTTTATTTCTTTTTGATGTCAAAGGAAACCTTCTTTGAATCCGCTTTTGCGTTTATCTTAAGCCCCATACGCTCAAGGAGATCCTTTGCAACGCTCAGGCCCAGACCGGAATTTGAACTTCCGGGGGTGTCGTCGCCGGTGACGAAGGCTTCAAAGAAGCGCTTTGGCTTTCTGATGAACTTATCGACGGGGTTCCAGCTGTTTTCCAGTGTAAGCCCGTCCTTGTATGTCCTGACGTTTATGACCGAAGCGGAAAGGGCATATTTGGCAGCATTTCCGATGAGATTATCCATTGCCATCGTAAACAGCAGAGGATCTCCTTTGAAGGAAAACTTTTCCTTATCGTCAAGCTCCCATTTAAGGCTTCTGCTTTCCGAGACACTTTCGTATTTGCCGATCAGTTCCCTGCAGACGGCGGACGCATCTATCGTATCCGATGCGGGTTCATAGCCTGCCGCACCGGTCCTGTAGAATGAGAGGATCTTCTCGGTGCTTTCGTTCATGCGGTCGGTCTCGCTGATTATCTTTTTCTCATACTGAGCTTTCTTTTCCTCGGATACACCGGTGATCAGATTCTCGGCACAGCTCCTTACGATCATGAGAGAAGATTTGTAATTGTGTGCGAGTGCGTTGGTCACGCTTCTTTCATACTCGGCCCTCTGTCTCCTGCGTTTTGCTCTCAGGCAGAGTATCAGACAGGTCACGGCACAGGTCAAAATGATGATCAGACAGCCGACGATTCTTGCAAAGGTTAATAATCCCGAATAATCAATGATCTCGGTGTAACACACTATACTCCTGCCCGTGGTTTCATATGAGGTTCTGGTGATCGTTGCTCCGGACCCGCTGTATGTAAAATTGCTCGGATACTGCCTCTGTTCCGGGTTGGCTAAGAATTTCGCATAGCTTTGCTCGGATAATTGCTTTGCAAGCTCGTACTTCGGATCGAGCGGATCGATCATATCATCCGCAAACATGCATTCAGAAGATTCAATAACCTCGGAGGAATCGTATTCAAACGGCTTATCAGAAACGAAACTTATATTTTCCCCGTCCTCTTCGATAAATGTGATGACGAGCGGATAAATAATACCATCCCTGCTAACGTACTTTTCCACATGCGGATAAAAGTAATCATGATCGATTATGTCATCGCCGTAATATACCGGTATCAGTTTCTTGTAATAGTATGAACTTATCCTTGAACATACTTCATCCGAAAAGGTTGCCCTGATGTCGCAGAGCAGCCTTTTGTTTCCTTCACATAAGGTCAGCAGATCGCCTCTTATCAGCAGTTCCCCGCTTTCCCTGTCGGCGATCCATACCGCACCTCCGTACCTAAAAATCGGGATGGAAAGCTCTGCGGCACCGGGCAGTCCGATCATGGTTCCCGTGGGTGCGGTCTTGTCGTTGATCGTGGCGTAAAACATGTTGACTATATCCTCGGCGGAGCCAAAATAATCCGACTTGGGTTCCTCTGCAGTTCCGTCCATGATGCTCTCATATCGTTCGAGATACTGTCTCATATATGACCTGTTATAATCAGTCGGTTCATACGCATAGAAGAAGGCAAGTGCCCCGGCTTTTGCAAAGGGTATGTATATGAGACAGAGCATGGCGCAGATCACCGCCGTAAAGATCATTATCTTCGGTTCTTCTTTTTTATTTCTTTTTATCCTTGTTTTCTTTGTCATTTTTCGTCTCCAGTCTGTAACCGTAGCCACGCAGGGTGACTATCATAGCTTCGGAGTTTTCTGTTTCTTTTCTTATGTTCTTGATCGGGTTATCGAGATTGCGGGGAACCGCGTCACTTTCCGCTCCCCACACGCGGGCAAGAAGCTCGTCCTTGGAAACCAGCCTTTCGGGATGCTCCATAAGGTAAAGGAGAATGTCGAATTCCCTCGGCTGCAGATTTACCTCTTTATCACCCAGATACATCTTTCTTTCGTTTCTGTCGGCAGTAAGATCGAGATATGTGACTGCCGCGGGCCTGCTTTCGCCGTATCTTTTCAGAAATACTTTTATCTTGGCGGCAAGCTGGGCCATGGAAAATGGCTTGACTATGTAATCGTCTCCGCCGCATTCGTATCCTTTCAGAACGTCTTCCTCGGAATACCTTGCGGTTACGAAGATCACGGGAGTCTGTATGCCGCGTCGCCTTAAACTTTTGCATACTTCAAACCCGTCCCGCCCGGGCAGACCTATATCTAGCAGTATGAGGGAATAAAGAGTTTGCACTGCCAGTTCCAGACCGTCGCGACCGTTGTCCGAAATATGGATGCGCCACTCGCCGCCACCCGCATTCTGCAGATATTCCTGAAGATTGTCCGCGATATCCGGATCGTCTTCGATAAGTAGGATCTCGATCATAGCCTGCCTCCTTTGTGCACAGATAAACTGTATCACAGAAATGTATTTCCAATGTATTCAAAAATCATTTATTCTACATTAGTATAAAAGTATACTTTTTGTATGTATCAAGATCCGGGCCGCAAATCTATAATATGATAGTCTCTGTATCTATACACGATCGGATTGAAATATGGAAACAAAGAATACCAAATTCAGTAAATTGATATCTTTTATCTTTGCTACCGACAGCGAGATCCAGGTAATTGCATTCAACATACTTGCGGTCTGCGGTATTGCCGTGAGCATAATAACGGCTATCGTCAACGGATTGCGCGGATCGGGTGCGGTGATCCCCGATATCGCGGGCGTTGTCGGTTCGGTGGCACTTATGTATTATTGTCACAAGACGGGAAATTACAAAAGGGCCATGGTCCTTACCGTATTTCTGATATTCATGGGACTGTTCACATTCCTGTACTTCCTTCAGGGCGGATACCACGGCGGAATTCCTTCGTTCTTTATCTTCGGAGTGGTTTTCACCGCCTTTTTGCTGGACGGTGTCTCCATGGTGGTGCTGATACTGATCGAACTGGCGTGGTATACTTCGCTGATCCTGTATTCGTATTACCATCCGACGACTCTTAACAATGACGAGAAATTCTATATGACCTGCGTCATCATGGATATGATGCTCGTTGCCCTGTCACTTGCAGTGACAATGTATTTCCAGATCCGTGTCTACAGAAAAAAACAGCAGCAGCTGAACTCCGCGATAAAAGATGCCGATGTGGCCAACAAGGCAAAGAGTGATTTCATAGCCAAGATGAGCCATGATGTCAGGACTCCCCTTAACACGATCCTTGCGATGAATGAGCTTATAGTTAATAACACTTCATCGGAACGTATCAGGGAATGGGTCAATGACAGTAATATATCGGGACAGATTCTTCTTTCGATGATCGATGACATGCTCTATCTTTCCAGGATCGAAGCCGGAAGGACCGTGCTTTTGACGCAGCCCTGGAATACACGAAGCGTTTTTGATGAGACCGCAAGGGTATGGAAACTGAATGCCGGAAAGGCCGGGCTCGGTTTTATCTATGAGATGGAAGATGACATACCCGCATATTTAAACGGTGACGAAGGTGTGATCCGCAAGATCATGGACAATCTTCTCAGCAATGCGGTCAAGTATACAAAAAAAGGAAACATCACCCTCTCCGTAAAACAGGATGATATGCTTGAGATCATCGTTGAGGATACCGGAGTCGGAATCGCTCCCGATTATATCGAGGACATATTCAGCCCGTATGAGCGTGGTGTCGAAGAGGTCTACAAGGAGACCAGCGGAAGCGGACTGGGTCTGACCATCGTTAAAGAACTTGTCGAAGCGATGGGCGGTACGATCAAATGTGAAAGTGTTCTCGGAAAAGGAAGCATCTTTACCGTAAGAGTTCCCCAGAAGGAAGTTGCCGTCATCGATATGCCGGCCGACAAAAAGACGGTTCTTCCCGAGGTCAGGAAGTCCAAGCAGTTTGTTGCTCCCGATGCACATATCCTTGTTGTGGATGACAATGCATATAACAGAAAAGTAATACGTGAATTCACCGAGCCCGCACTGATCCAGCTTGACGATGTCGAGAGCGGATATGAAGCTATTGAGATGATCGACATCAAGGAATATGATCTTGTTGTCATGGATATCCGTATGCCGCATATGGACGGAATGCAGACACTTGCCAAGATAAAGGAAGATTATCCCGATTTTGATACTCCCGTAATTGCCCTTACGGGAGATATAATGAACGGTGTAGAGGAAAAACTGATGTCCCTCGGATTCAGCGGATTCCTTGCAAAGCCGGTAAGCCTTACAAAATTCCTTGATACCGTGAAGGAATTCATTCCCGATAAGGTAGTTGAGATCGATTCCGTTGAAGAAACGGAGCTATCACCCGAGAAACTCGAATCGGGCCAGAGCTTACTTATGCCGTACGGTATAGACTTTAAGCTCGGACTGGAATATTGTGCCGGAAATCCCGGTGAATTTGCTCTAAGGTCAGAACTGTTCGAGGAATTTGCCGATGCGAACATCGCACATTTGAAAGATCTGGCATTTACAGAGGATTATTATCTTCAGATACATTCCATCAAGTCCATAGCAAAGGGAATAGGTGCATATCTTCTTTCCGAACTTGCGGAAACCGTTGAGTGCAGGAAGGATGATTCTTTCTCGAAGGAAGTGAATCCTCTGATCATCTCGGAATATGGCAGGGTCAGAGAGGGCATAAGAAGGTATAAGGAGGAAATTACCGAAAAATGACTCGTAAACAGGTAATGGTAATCGATGATGACAGCGTAATGCTACTGCTGATGAAGAATCAGCTTGAGGCATTATATGATGTCGTGACCTTTTTATCGGGTGCCGAAGCCCTTGAAGAACTGAATAGAACGGATAAGCTTCCAAACCTTATACTTCTTGATATCGGAATGAGGGAGATGGACGGATACGAAGTGCTCGGAAGGCTTAAGGCGAGCGAGAAGCTCAAGATGATCCCTGTGGTATTCCTTACCGGTATGACGGACGAGGTATCCGAATGCAGGGGGCTTGAGATGGATGTAGTCGATTATCTAAAGAAGCCCGTTGCGGGCAAGGTCCTCTTTGCAAGGGTCCAGCACTACATAGAGCTTTATTCGGATGTCGAGAACAAGGGCAAGCTTGACGAAACTCTTCTTGCCGCGATCCCCGAGCCTCTGACTGAAAGGGAACTCGAAACGGCAAGGCTTATGGCGGAATTCCGTTCGGACCGTGAGATCTGCGATATTCTTCACATCTCGATGCCTTACACCAAGAAGCTTGTTGCCTCCGTAAAAGAAAAACTGAAACTGGAAAAACGCGGAGACATAAGACGTTATCTCGTATGATATTCCGGTGAGAAAAATTATACTTTTAGGATGTATCCTCCCCATATATGAATCTTTATAATCTACACGGTATAAAGATTTCTTATGGGGAGGTTTTATATATGAAAAAGAAACTGTTGGCATTACTTATGGCCGGAATGATGATCGGCGCACTTTCGGCATGCGGAGGAACCGCCGAGGTTACCGAGGAGCCCCCTGCACCCGTAGAAGAAGTTGTGGAAGAGCAGGGTCAGCCTGAAGAGGTGATCGAAGATGAAGAAGAGGAAGAGATGGTCTCTCCCGATCATGTCTTTGATATTCCCGAGGGAGTATGGATCTACGGAAAGAGTCATAACCTTTGGATCGTAACGGAAGGACTCTTCTGGCATGCGGTTAATGAAGAGGGCGAAACCGTAGAAGAGGGAACCCTTTATGCAGAGAGCGAAGACAGTTTTGATATTTATGATCCCAACGGTCAGCTGGTTACAACTTTCACCATAACCGATGAAGGGGATCTGTTTGATCAGACCTACCAGGAACTCTATTACTGGGTAGATCATCTTCCCGCAAGATTCCCTGCAGAGCTTGCCGATGAGATCGGATTTAATGACATCGCAGGTGACTGGGTCTATCAGGAACAGAATGCCGACAATCCTGAGGCATATGATGACATTGCTTTTATCAGCATTCATCAGGACGGAACATATGAGATCCGTTTCTACGGAGATGATTTCTATCGTGACGGTGTGATCCTTATCGAGCTTGAAGAGTTCCCCGGTGAAGATGAAGATTCATACGTTCCCATTTATTCCTTCTTTGAGAACGGAAATAACTACTGGCAGGGATGCTACACCGGTGAGCGTACCGAAGGAATCATCTATTTCGGAAACGGCGCAAGCGCAAGACTTATTCCCGCCGAAGGACAGGGCTGAGGGAGAATGACATGAAAAATAATAATATCATTAAAGCTTTAATGATCGGCACGGTATGCATGTTCGCAGTCTGCGGATGCGGAAACGGTGCGATCGGCGGAGGAAACGCTCCCGATGAGGAGATCGTCGGTGCAGACTGGAGAACCTGGGGCATCATTGATGATTACGGTACCCTCACTCTTGACGGCGATGACACCGATGTATGTGTTTGTCTTTTTGCAGACAGGGCAGAGCTCTATTATGACGAGGAAAACCAGAACCTTTTCAAGACAATAGAGTTTCCCGAGAAGCTTTCCACCGAGGAATATGAGAAACTTTCAATAGAATTCGGTGACTATAACGGAGATGACAATACCGATGTCGCTTTTATCGTCGGAACAGAAAATACCGTTGAGCGCAGATTCAGTTATCTCTACGATCAGGGTGAATTCGTTTATGATGCGTTCTCCGCATATCCCGGCGTAGATGTCACCGATGATGAAGACGTTACCGATGATGAAACCGAAGGCATCGAGGGCGTCGTTGATTTCAGCGGAAGATATACCGAGCCCGATACCGGAAGATGTCTCATAGAGATCAACATGGAAAGGGACGAAACCTATACTATCATTGTCAATTGGAAGAACGGTGCCTCAGATGAATACATCTGGGCCATCATGGGTGCGACATACGGAGAGTACGGTGATGAGCTTGTTTATGAGGATGCACTTTACTATCACCGCACATACGAAGACGAGGAAAACTATACCGACGAAGACATCTATGACGACGGTACCGGAAGATTCTATATGACCGAGGGCGGAATGCTCGGCTGGGAGAGCGACAATATCGAGCTTGACGGTATCGACGGCGAAGTAATGTTTGAATGCCTTGACAGGTAATATAAGCCTTCGCCATTGAATATGGGGGGATGGGTCCCGCGGATTACCGCGGGGCCCATTTTTTATTCATTAATTTTTCTTAAACTGTAACCGCAGCGCATGAAAAATTGCTATATATGGTAAAGGGCATTTTTTTACACGGAGACGGCTATGGAAGATGACAAGATAATAGACCTGTTTTTTGACAGGGACGAAACGGCTATATTCCACACGCGTGATAAGTACGGAAAGCATCTTAATGCGGTTTCATTCAGGATAACGGGTGACGGACTGACCGCCGAGGAATGTGTCAATGATACTTATCTTGAGGCCTGGAACAGGATACCTCCGAGTGAACCGAGGGGGTATTTTTCCGCATTCCTTTCACGTATCGTGCGTAATATCTCGATAAACAGATGCGTGGAAAAAGAAAGACTGAAGAGAAATGCATTCATCACCGAACTTTCCGAAGAGATGGAGCAGTGCATTCCGGCATCGTCCGATGTCGAAAGCGAGATTGACGGCATGGAACTCGGAATGCGCATAAGTGATTTTCTTTACGAACAGTCAAGGATCAAAAGGATAATCTTTGTCCGGAGATACTACTACATGGATTCGGTAAAGCAGATCTCGGATGCTCTTGGATGTTCCGAGAGCAGGGTCAAGACACATCTGTTCAGGATGAGGAATGACCTCAGGCATTATCTTGAAAAGGAGGGATATGAATTATGAGCGGATATGACATGCTGATGTCCATCTCGGATATTGATACAGAACTGATAGAAGAAGCGGATGATATTAAGAAAAAGAAACATACGGCTGTATGGAAAATTCTGCCGACTGTTGCGGCTGCCGTGATCGCCATGTGCGTGATCTTCGCCGTTCCGATAATGGCTCTGGCCGGAAGTGAACAGGTATACGAAATGCTGTACAGGATCTCTCCTTCGCTTGCACAGAGGCTAAAGCCAGTTAATGTATCCTGTGAGGACCAAGGGATTCTGATGACGGTTGTGGGTGCGGATTTTGATGATGACACGGCGGAGATAGTGGTTTCACTGAGAGACCTTGAGGGAGAACGTATCGACGAAACAACCGACCTTTTCGACAGCTATTCGATACATACGCCGTACGACCAGTCGGGGGGATGCTCGAGTCTGGGTTATGATGAGGAAACGGGAGAGGTTTCATTTCTTATCTCCATTCATCATATGGGTCATGAAATGATGCCGGGTGATAAGGTGACGTTTTCCGTATCAAGTCTGCTCACAAATAAAAACAGTTTCGATATGATCCTTCCGCAGATTGACACTTCCTCTTTTCCCGAGGTTACGGAGCTTCTTGATGAAGTGAATCTCCGGGGAAGAGGAGGAAGCATCGATGATGAAAATATGAGATATATGGCTCCGAATATTGATCCGGTCGTCATAACTCCGGGAGTGACACTCACGGGATACGGTATCCTGGACGGCAAAGTCCACATTCAGGTAAGGTATGACGATATTCATAATACCGATAACCACGGATTTCTTTTCCTGGAAAAAGAAGGATGTGAAAGGATACCATAT
>JAFZWW010000068.1 GCA_017617005.1 Lachnospiraceae bacterium | reverse complement strand
TATCTTCAGAGGAAGTTCGACGAGGAGGGTATAGACTGGTTTGTCTACACCTCGGCGCTTCCGGAGGATCACCCGGAGCTTAAGCTTGCCGGAAGGCTGGGTATTAAATGTTCCAAGCGTGATGAACTCACGGCTCATCTGGTCGATAAACTGGGACTTGAGATGATCGCGGTAGCGGGGACACACGGCAAGACCACTACGGTCAGCATGCTCACCTGGGCGGCACTCAGACTGGGCCTTCCCGCGGCATACCTTGTCGGAACCACGATCAATTTTGCTCCTTCGGGTTCATACAAAAGGGGCGACAGATTCTTCCTTTACGAAGCTGATGAATATGACAGGAATTTCCTGAATTATCATCCTTCCCTGAGCGTGATCACTTTTGTTTCGTACGATCATCAGGATATCTATCCCACGGAAGCAGACTATAGAGCGGCTTTTGAGCAGTTTGAGGCTCAGAGTGCACGGGTGATATTTGCGGAACCCGGTGCAGCGCCGCGCGATATGTCCTTCCTTGAAGGGAAAGATACCGAGATCATTGAAGATATCGATCCCCGTTTTACGCTTTCGGGTAAAGTCAAAAGGCGTGATGCAACGGCGGCACTGCACGCACTTAAGAAGATATGCGATGCACCCGATGAAGAACTTATAGATATTCTGAATGCTTTTCCGGGAGTGGGACGTCGTTTTGAAAAACTGACCGACGGTATATATACGGACTATGCTCATCATCCCGAAGAGATCGAGGCAACTGTGGAGATTGCTTCCGAGGAAGCTTCGGCTCTGGGCAAGAGGGGCGTTGCGGTGATCTACCAGCCTCATCAGAATGCCAGACAGCATAAGGTGAAGGATGGATATAAGAATGCTTTTCTGAAGGCGGACAAGGTATACTGGCTTCCCACATATCTTGTTCGTGAGGATCCCGGTCTGTCCGTTCTTTCGCCGGAAGAACTGATCTCTCAGCTTTCGAACAGTGATATAGCAGAAGTGGCCGGGATGGATGACAGGCTCATAGATGAGATCTGGAAGTGTCTGAAAGAGGATCTTCTGGTAGTGCTTATGAGTGCGGGCCCTGCGGACAAGTGGATCAGGGACGTGGTTAAAGATAATTTCTGAAAAACCCAAACTCCTTTCCGAAAAAATAAACAAGAGGAAGATATGTTGATAACTGAAATTGCCGGAGATGTGAATAAAATGCCATATCTGCCTTGGTTCAAATAGTTTTCCACCATATCCACGGTTTTTCAGTTTAGCTAAATTGAAGATACCGTGGATTATTTAATTATCCTGTGGATAAAAAAATATCGGGTTTATGCACATCTAACATATGTTATCCACTAAACCACTTTATCCACTTTTTTAACTGCATTTTGACGCTGCCCCGGAGCGCCCGACAAATCGTCATTTTGTCCAATTTAAAACACCCTTGCTATGTGTTATAAATAGTATCGCCGCTCTTTCGAAATCATGCGGCGATCGGGGGTCTATCTCTTGGGTGCTTTAACAATCTATCAGGACAGCTACATCAACGCGACGATCCTTTCCAACAGGTTCATCGACTATTACATGACGGACGCAAATGACGCACAGCTCAAGGTATATCTGTATCTTGTACGCATGATGGGTGCGCATCTCGAGACATCCGTATCCGATATAGCAGACAGGTTCAATTTCACCGAGAAGGATGTTCTCAGGGCGCTTAAATACTGGAAGGGCAAGGAGATCCTTGACCTCGATCTCGATGATAACGGAACCGTAGTGGGTGTTCATCTCAAGAATCTGTGCCAGCTTGAGAAGATGGGCCCCACGGTTGAATCGACCCATATGCCCCAGCAGACACCTGCTCCGCAGAGCAGTGTATCTTCCGAAGGCGTCATCCCCATCAAGCCTTCATATTCCGCAGCACAGGTCAGGGCTTTCAAGTCTTCGCACGAAAGCACGGAAAGCGGCATAGATATTTTCTACCTTGCGGAGGTGTACAGAAAGAAACCTCTATCCCAGGCGGATATCAGCACCATCATCTATATCTGTGAGGAACTCGGATTCGATGACGAGATGTTCGACCAGCTCCTTCAGTACTGCGCGGAGAGGAACAAATCCGATTTCCGTTATATCGAAAAGGTAGCGATCAGCTGGAAGGAAAACGGGATCAACACTCCCGAGAAGGTTGCCGCCGCACCGGGTAAATACGACAGGAAAGTTTACGAGATCATGAGACAGCTCGGAAAGACCGGAAATACTCCTACCGAGGCCGAGGTCTCCTACATAAACAGATGGGTATGCGAATACGGTTTTGCGGATGATATCATCCTCGAAGCATGTGAAAGAACAGTTCTTGCCACTGAGAAAAACCGTTTCCAGTATGCCGACCGCATCCTTAAGAACTGGAAGGAAAAGGGTGTCGGAAAACTCAGCGATGTGCAGGATCTCGACAGGGCGCACGAAAAGAAGTCCCCTGCAAAGCCCGTGGGCGATGCATCGGCGGCAGGTGCGAACTCATCGAACAGATTCAACAGATTCTCCCAGAGAGGGGACATCGATTTCGCTGAGCTTGAAAAGAAGATAGTAAAGAACTGACGGAGTTTTTATGGGACTTGGGAATTCTTCCTTTGACAAACTGAATGCCGAATACGGAGAGATCAGGAGAGAGAACGAAAGACTCTTCGATGAAAGGCTTGAGAAGGTCTATTCATCGTATCCGGAGCTTCGTAAGTTTGACGACGAGATCGCTGTTGCGGAGCTTGATCTTGCTTTCGCGGGAGTAAGGAAAACGCCTTCCGACAGTCTTAAAGCTAAATACGACGAACTTGTCGAAAAAAGAAGAAAGCTCATCTCCGATAACGGTATCGATCCCGGCTACAGGGAGAAGATATACACCTGTCCGAAATGCCGTGATACCGGATTTATCATAAAAGAAGACGGACCCGCGGAAAAATGCGGATGCTTTAAGAAGAGGGAGTCCGAGATACTTCTCGAAGAATCGGGAATGTCCGGTATCCTGGAAAAGAATAATTTCTCCGTGATGCGTACGGATATGATGGATGAGGACACAAAGGAGCATTTCCTCAAAGCGGCCGATCTGTGCAGGGATTTCATAGCTTCCTTTGATACGGACTATCGAAATATCCTGTTTTGTGGTACAGTAGGTACCGGCAAATCATTTCTTTCGGCTTGCATTGCGTCGGAACTTCTGGCATCATATCACAGTGTTGTCTATATGAGCGCCAAGACACTTTTCGACAATCTTGCCGATGCGCAGTTTGCCAAAGGGGATGCGGCAGGTGCCGCAGCAATACGGGACCGAATTTATAACTGTGATCTTCTTATAATCGACGATCTCGGCACAGAGATGACTAATTCTTTTGTGGGGACAGAGCTTTTTACTATTATCAATGAGAGGTTCAATGCGAGGAAGTCCGTGATCATATCCACAAACCTCGAGCTGCCTCTTTTGAGGGACCGATATTCCGACAGGATATTCTCAAGGATAACCGGATCCTATGATGTGTTAAAAATGTGCGGACCCGATCTCAGATCCGTGATCTAACAGGAGATAAAAATGCCCAAGCGTGAAGAAAAAAGAAATCTCGAAAGTATTCCCGTAGGATCCCTCGGGATAATTACACTTGACGGATGCAGGAGTCTTGCGGAGCGCGTAGATTCTTACCTGGTCAAGTGGCGTTCCGAAAGAGAGAGTGAGCACAAGGGTTCGCTCGCATTCTCGGGATATCAGAGAGATTCATACCTTCTGGGAGCCAGAGTTCCCAGATTCGGTTCCGGTGAAGGAAAGGGAGAGATCCTTGAATCCGTCAGAGGTACCGATCTTTACATTCTTGTAGATGTACTCAATTATTCCGAAACATATTCGCTCTGCGGACATGAAAACCACATGTCTCCCGACGATCACTTCCAGGATCTGAAAAGGATCATCGCGGCAGTCGGCGGTAAGGCCCGCAGGATCACGGTGATCATGCCCTTCCTTTATGAGAGCCGCCAGCACAAGAGGACCGCACGTGAATCACTCGACTGTGCAATAGCCCTTCAGGAGCTCGTCCGCATGGGTGTCGACAATATCATCACCTTCGATGCGCACGATCCCAGAGTACAGAACGCAATTCCCCTCAGCGGATTTGAGACAGTACAGGTTCCTTACCAGTTCATCAAGGGTCTGCTCCGTCACGTAAAGGGACTTAAGATCGATTCCGACAACATGATGGTAATCTCCCCCGATGAAGGCGGAATGAGAAGAGCTATCTACATCGCAAACGTTCTCGGCATCGATATGGGTATGTTCTATAAGAGACGCGATTACCGTAAGATCGTTAACGGAAGAAACCCCATCATCTCACACGAATTCCTCGGAAGCGATGTTTCCGGCAAGGATATGATCATCATCGACGATATGATCTCCTCCGGTGATTCCGTACTCGAGGTAGCTGCCGAGCTCAAGGCAAGAAATGCGAGAAACATCTTCGTATTTTCAACCTTCGGTCTTTTCACCGGCGGACTTGCGAAGTTCGATGAGGCATACGAGAAGGGACTTATCTCGAGAGTTCTCACCACGAACCTGATCTATCAGACTCCCGAGCTTCTCGACAAGGAATGGTACATCAGCTGCGATCTGAGCAAGTATATCGCATACATCATCGATACTCTTAACCATGACTCGTCGATCTCCGATCTTCTCAATCCCAACGAGAGGATCCAGAGCATTGTTGCAAGATACAATTCAGGCGAGCTTGATATGGATGTTTAACAGTTTTGTATTGCCCGGGCGTACGGTCATCCGTACGCCCTTTTTTCTACCTTACAAAACTGTAAGGTTTATCTTTAAATCCGTAAGGCAATTCGATGTGAACGTAAAGCCTGTGATGTTATCCTATGATCTGTAAGGAGGACATGTTCCTCCGGACAATGGTCAGAAAAGGAGATAAGAAAATGACTGAAAAAATGATGAGAAAATGTGAACTGCTTGCTGCAAATAAGAATAAGATCCACAAGAAATTCGTATGGGATCATTATCTTATGAGTGTTGTTTCGGGTCTGTTATATACCTGCGAGGATAAGGAAGCCGACGTAGAGCAGATGAAGAAATGCCTTTCCATCATCAAGAAGAACACCGGAGTTTTCTCCCCCTTCAGAAGCACCGACAGACTTTTCCTGGTAAGCAAGATGGCTCTTGCGGACGATGCCGAGAAGTATTTCAGGGATGTAAAAGCTGTTTATGATAAGATCAAAAAAGGTCATTTCGTAAAGGATTCCTATATGGTCCTCGCCGCTGTCAACATCGTTGATGCGGGTCGTATGTCCGAGGCCGAGACAATCATCGGAAAGTTCAAGGATATCATGACCCGTATGAAGAAAGAGCATCCCATGCTCACTTCCAACGACGATATGCCCATGATCGTATGCCTTGCAATGACCGGTAAGAGCACTGATGCCATCATAGCCGAGATGGAAGAAAGCTATACTCTCCTCAAGAAGGAATTCAAGGTTTATTCCGATTCCGTACAGGGACTTGCCGAGGTTCTTACTCTTCAGGAGGGAACCGTTGCGGATAAGTGCAGAGAGGTTACGGATATCTATGGCGCATTCAGGGCAAATCACAGAAAATACAGCAAAGAGTACGGCCTTGCTTCCCTCGGCGCACTCATCGGAACCGGCAGGGATGCCGATGCCCTTGTTAAGGATATCTGTGAGACCGAGCGTTATCTTGCAGGCCTGAAGGGCATGGGAATGTCCGTGATGGGAAGATCCGACAGACTTATGCTTGCCGCTCTCATAGTAGCGGATTGCGAAGGCGTTTCCGGAAACGGAATGAAGAATCCCATCATCGTCGAGACCATTCAGACGATAATCGCAATGGAAGTGATGATGCTTGTTGTTGCGGCATCCGTTGCATCAAGCTCTTCACACTGATAGGAAGTAATTTATTGCCTGCCGGTTATCGGCCGGCAGGCAGCTATTCGGAGGAAATAAATGTCAGTCATTCTGGAAGTCATAAACGCAGAAAAATATTACGGAAATAAAGGAAATATCTCGGCGGCGTTAAACGATCTGAGCTTTACCGTCAGCGAAGGAGAATTCGTCGGTATCATGGGTGCGAGCGGAAGCGGAAAGACCACGCTTCTTAACTGTATTTCCACGATAGACACTCTTTCCGCGGGAAGGGTTCTCATCAGGGATAAGAATATCGCGGAACTGAAGGGAAAGGAGCTGGACCGTTTCCGTGCGGAGTGCCTCGGTTTCATCTTCCAGGATTTCAATCTCCTCGATACCATGACTGCGCGCGAAAACATCGCTCTTGCGCTTTCCGTAAGAGGGGAGGACTCTGCGAAGATCGACGATAAGATAGAAGACATCGCAAAGCTTCTCGGCATCATAGACGTACTTGATAAATTCCCTTATGAGATGAGCGGAGGACAGAAGCAGCGCGTTGCTGCGGCAAGAGCCGTTGTTACCGATCCCGAACTTGTTCTTGCGGATGAGCCCACCGGTGCACTTGATTCCAGATCTTCCAAGGCACTGATGGAAAGCCTCGGAAAACTCAACTCGGAGAGAAATTCGACAATACTCATGGTCACCCATGATACGTTTTCCGCAAGTTATGCCGGACGCATTCTTTTTATCAAGGACGGACAGATCTTTACCGAGATCGTAAAGGAAAAGAACGAATCGAGGAAGGATTTCTTCAGAAGGATCGTAGACGTGACTACAGTTCTCGGAGGTGAGCTCGATGAGATCGTTTGATATAGCTCTTAAGAACATCAAAAAGAGCCGCAGCGATTATTCGATATATTTCTTCACCCTGATACTCGGTGTCACCATATTCTATATGTTCAACGCCGTAGGTACGCAGGGAATGATGAAGGAAGCAATGGGCTCTTCGAACACCGCGGTACAGAATTTTGTCAGGATCATCGGAATGGTATCGATCGCGGTTGCGGTCATTTTCGGCCTGCTGATAATATACGCCAACAATTTCCTGATCAAGAGACGAAAAAAAGAATTCGGAATATACATGCTGCTCGGAATGAGCTCATCAAGGGTGTCACGCATTCTTTTGTACGAGACCTGCATCGTGGGTTTCTTTTCACTGGTGATCGGAATTGCATTCGGAGTGATCGCTTCGCAGTGCCTTTCAGTCATAGTTGCAAAGATGTTCGTTATGGATCTTTCCGATTTCAGATTCGATATTTCCGGCAAGGCGCTTATAATGACGTTCCTGTGCTTTATCGGTATCTATATAGTCGTATTCCTTCTGAATAACCGGTCCGTAAGGAAGAATAAGCTGATAGACCTTCTCACCGCAGCGAAAAAGAGTGAGAAGACGGTTCTCAAAAATTCCGCTCTTTCGTTCATTCTGTTTGTGATCTCTGCGGGCTGCTTTGTATATGTCTGGATCCGTATAGGATTTTTCGGGGCGAGCATGACCAGAAACGAATTCTTTGCATGCGTGCTCATGGGCTTTATATCGACATTTGTATTCTTCCGCTCGGCCGGAGGTTTCCTGCAGAAGGCATGTTCGTCCTGTAAAAGGTTTTACCGCAAGGGACTCAACGCTTTTGTCATAAGACAGTTTACTTCCGGAATCGCCACATCATCGATCTCGATGGCGGTGATCTCACTTCTTCTGTTCCTTGCGCTGCTGTTTTTCTCCACGGGCTTTTCGATAAGAAATTATGTGAATACCAGACTCGGAAACGTAACTCCCGTGGACATAACGATGGATCTTTTCTCATTGGATCCCGAAGCTTTTTTCGAAGAGAATGGGATTCCCATGGATGAGTGGTCGGCCGATCACATTCAGATACCGATCAGCAAGGGAAGCGATGTCACGATAAGCGCACTGCTCGGAGCATATGAAGCCGAAGCATCCGAGACCTTTACCATGGCCGATTGGAGTGCGATGGTAGGAGTCATGAGACTGTCCGATTATAATCTCATTGAGGATATGTACGGACGCGAAAGACTTGAGATAGCCGATGATGAATATGCGTTCATCCTTGATTTCGATATGCTCGGGGAGATCGTTAACAAGTCAATGGCGGAAGGGAACATTCTGAATGTATCCGGTACGGAGCTCCATCCCGCTTACGATCATGTTATTCCCGAATGCGTTCTCATGTCCGGAATGGAAGCAAACCTCGGCATCGTTGTTCTTCCCGACTGTGTGGTCGATTCACCTGACTGCGGGCTTGAGGTCGTAAGCAATATGATCGCAGCCAATTACGTGAGTGAGGAAGCCGGTGAAAAAGTGACCGGAATTCTTAATGAACTCGGAGATGATGCCGTTTTCTTTACGACCAAAAAGACCATAAGATCGAGCAGCATCAGTATCACGGTCATCATAGTCTTTGTCGTCCTTTATCTCGGAATAGTTTTCGTAATATCGAGCGCGGCCATCATAGGACTTAAGATGCTTTCCGATTCCATTGACAGCGCTTCGCATTTTACGATACTAAAACACATCGGTGCGAGCGGATCAGAAAGAAAGAAGGCACTGCTCATAAGAGTGTTCTCGTTTTTCATGTTCCCCCTGGCACTGGCGGTACTAAATACACTGGCCGGTGTAAGATTCGTGAGAGGATTCATGAGTTCGATCGGTATGATCAATATGGGACAGGGGATCGTGCTTTCTCTTTTCATAATGGTACTCATATACGGCGGCTATTTCTTGACAACGTATGAGGGATGTAGAAAAATAGTCGGTATATAAAATGCACGGAGATGAAATTATGTACCGTATCGGAATACTGGAAGACGATCTTAAGATCGGTTCCGAATTAAAACTTTTTCTCGAAAAGAACGGATATGAAGCGGAGTTTATAACTCCCGAAAGATATTCCGGAATAAGTGAAGATAAGATGACAGATCTGCTCCTTGATGCGGATCTGTCACTTTTGCTGCTTGATATAACCCTTCCCGGATTCGACGGGATAAGGATCTGCAAGGCTTTCAGGGAACGCACCGGAGTCCCTGTCATCATGATCACGAGTGACAACAGTGAGCTTACCGAACTGATCAGCATTCAGAGCGGTGCGGATGATTTTGTTCCCAAGCCATTCAATACCAGGATCCTCCTTGCAAGGATCGAGAGCGTGCTTAAAAGGGTCTATGCCTCCGCGGCCGCATCGGATACCAAAGAGGTAAGGACGGCGGACGGCAAGGTCTTTAAGATCGACCTTTCAAAAGGAAGGATAAGCTCCGAGGGTTCCGAAGAGACCGAGCTTACCAAGAATGAATTCCATATCCTCAGACTTCTTATTGCACAGCAGGGAAATATCGTTTCGAGGGAAAAGATAATGGAAGAGCTGTGGGATAACGAAGCATTTGTCGATGACAACACCCTTACGGTAAATATGACACGCCTCAAAGGAAAGCTCGAACAGATCGGCATAAGCGACGCGATAACTACCAAAAGAGGAATGGGGTATCTGTTGAATTGAATTTCCCGAGATATATAAAAGAACATATCTTTCACGTTATCGCGTGCTTCTTTTTGATAGTCACCACGGATATATTCCTGATGACAATAGGAGGCTCCGCACCTTTGATGATCTACGTGGCGCTTGCCTGTACTTTTTGTTTTTTCTTTTGCCTGTATATCGATTACAGGAAGCTGAAGTACATGTTTGACGATGTTCAGAGTAAGACCGACACTCTTGATAAAAAGTATCTTGTATCCGAGGTTATGGACAAGCCCGAAACGCAGGAAGGCGAGATGCTTATGTCGGTGCTCAAGAAAGCGGAAGTGTCGATGAGCGACAATGTTGCGGATTACCGCAGGGGCTCTGAGGAGTACAGGGATTATATCGAGACTTGGGTCCACGAGGTTAAGATCCCGATATCCGCTTCGAAGATGATCATCGAAAATCACGGAGATGCACCCGTTTCCGAAAGCGGAATCGCGGATGAACTGGACAGGATAGAAGGATATGTGGAGCAGGCACTTTTCTATGCGAGAAGCTCCAATGTAGAGAAGGACTTTTTCATAAAAGAGACTGACCTGCCCCGGATAATAAAGGAAGTGATCTCAAAGAGGCGCAGGACCCTGATTCCCATGCACGCATCGATAGATATGGGAGATCTGCAGGGTGAAAAGAAGGTCTTAAGCGACGGAAAGTGGCTTGCGTTCATCATCAGCCAGATTGTTGACAACAGTATCAAGTATGCGTCACCTGACAGAAAACTGAAGCTTTCTTTTTATATGAGTGAGGAAGACGGAAGGAATGTGCTTAATATTTCCGACAACGGTGTCGGAATTAAATCCGCCGAGGTTTCCCGTGCATTCGATAAGGGCTTTACGGGAAGCAACGGAAGGATGGGAAGGGCATCGACCGGAATAGGACTTTACCTGTGCAAAAAGCTCTGCACCCGTCTCGGTCATGACATTGCCATAGAATCGGAAGAAGGCGAAGGCACTACGCTTAAGATCATGTTCTGAAGGGGATGAGCTTTCTGAGCCTGGAGGTCAGTGTGAGCGCAAGTGCGATCTTGACGATATCGGGAATTATAAAAGGAAATACACACCATGAAAGAGCCGTCATGATACCGACAGGCTCTTTTGTATTGGTGTAGACACAGATGAACCAGGCGTTACCGAAGGCGTAGCAGATGAGAAGTCCGCATACCATTGAGAGCCCGAGGGGGATCATTTTTTTACCCATGAGTTTTTCGAAGAGCCACATGATGAGTGCGGCAAAGATAAAGCCGATGATGTATCCTCCGGTCGTGCCAAGCAGAGCGCCGATCCCGCCCTTGAAGCCGGCGAACACGGGAAGACCCACTGCGCCGAGAAGGATGTAGATGAGAACGGATACGGTTCCTCTTTTTCCACCGAGGAGTCCGCAGGTGAGGAAGATCGCAAATGTCTGGAGCGTAAAGGGAACCGCTGCGGGGATCTGTATCTGGGAGCACACCGCGATGAGCGCAGCGCAGAGACCGATGTATATGGTGCTGTAGAGTTTATTTCTTTTCATGACCGGGTATGTCGCTTTCTTTTTTGTTGCTGCATATATGACCGGTCGGCCGGTGAGAACGATGCAACGAAAGAGATGTTAACATCTGTCCGGACTATTGTCAACCATCAAGCAGGCAAGGTTAACAATTTATCTGCCTTGTGTTTTTTTCAAGCGAATGATACTAGATGTAGTGAATTTTTTGAAAGCTTTTAAATTGTCATACAATTTATGAGAAAACTATTTAATTTTTCAGATTATAGTGCTATAGTACATATATGCAGTACTCGAAATCGCTGACAGGTTCTGAGAGAAAACGTATTCCTAAGAATCGTCGGATTATTTCGAAAAAGCACGGTTTTTTCATTGAGGAGGTTCGCTTACATGGTAAAAAAGGAAATGATAGCCATGCTTCTGGCAGGCGGACAGGGATCCAGACTGGGAGTGCTTACATCCAAGGTAGCCAAGCCCGCTGTTTCCTTTGGGGGAAAATACAGGATCATAGATTTCCCGTTATCCAACTGTATCAACTCGGGTGTTGATACGGTCGGTGTTCTTACACAGTATCAGCCTCTCAGGCTCAATTCCCATATCGGAATAGGTATCCCCTGGGATCTCGACAGGAATATAGGCGGCGTCAGCGTGCTCCCTCCCTACGAAAGCGTACAGGGCAGTGAGTGGTATTCGGGTACCGCAAATGCGATCTACCAGAATATGGAATACATCGAGAATTACAATCCCGATTATGTCCTGATACTTTCCGGTGACCATATCTACAAGATGGACTATGAGGTCATGCTCGACTTCCACAAGGCAAAGGGTGCGGACCTTACCATAGCCGTTATGCCCGTTCCCACAGAGGAAGCGAGCCGCTTCGGAATTATGATCACCGATGAAGACAGAAGAATAGTGGACTTCGAGGAGAAGCCCAAGAATCCCAGATCGAACCTCGCATCCATGGGAATATATATCTTCAACTGGAAGACGCTCCGTGAGGGCATGATCGCACTCAAGGACCAGCCGAACCTCGACTTCGGAAAGCATATCATTCCCTACTGCCGCGACAAGGGTGCGGGACTCTATGCATATGAATTCAATTCATACTGGAAGGATGTCGGAACGCTTCATTCCTATTGGCAGGCCAATATGGAACTCATCGATATAGTTCCCGAGTTCAATCTCTATGAGGAGTATTGGAAGATCTATACCAAGAGCGATATCCAGCCTCCCCAGTATTTCTCACCCGAGTCGGAAGTTTCGAAATGCATTATCGGTGTCGGCAGCGAGATCTACGGAAAGGTTTACAATTCCGTCATCGGCTGCGGCGTAAGGATAGGAAAGGGAACGGTTGTCAGGGATTCGATCATAATGAATGAATCCGAGATCGGAGATAACTGCGAGCTTACCAAGGCGATAGTGGCGGAGAAGGTTAAGGTCGGCAACAACGTCATTATGGGAATCGGCGACGAAGTTCCCAATGACACCGCACCTCAGATATATACCGACGGACTTGTCACCATCGGTGAAAAGAGTGAGATACCGGATGGCGTCAGGATCGGTAAGAATTCCGTTGTCTACGGTGTGACGACTCCGATAGATTACCCCGATAATTGCCTTCCTTCAGGCAGGTCACTTATAACTGCGGAAGATTAAGGAGGAAAGTATGAGAGCAATCGGAATAATTTTAGCCGGTGGTAACAATCACAGAATGAATGAGCTTTCCCAAAGAAGGGCCGTATGTGCGATGCCCATTGCGGGAAGCTACAGGAGTATCGATTTTACCCTGAGTAATATGTCCAATTCCCATATCCAGAAGGTTGCGGTATTTACGCAGTACAATGCGGGAAGCCTCAACAGGCATATGAACTCATCGAAGTGGTGGGACTTCGGACGTAAGCAGGGAGGACTCTTTGTCCTGACCCCTGCGATGACATCGGACAACAGCAGTTGGTACAGAGGCACCGCCGATGCCATCTACCAGAACCTGGGATTCCTCAAGGAAAGCCATGAACCCTATGTCATAATCGCTCCCGGCGATTGCGTCTACAAGATGGATTTCAATACACTTCTTGAATTCCATGTCGACAAGAAAGCCGACATCACGGTCGTCTGCAAGGACATGCCCGAAGGCACCGATATGTCCCGTTTCGGAACGATCATGATGAACGAGGATATGAGAGTCGTGGGATTTGAAGAGAAGCCTCTTCAGCCCAAGACACGCACCATCTCCTGCGGAATCTACATCATACGCAGAAGACTTCTCATCGATATGATCGAGAAGTGTGCGGAAGAAGACAGGTATGATTTCGTACGCGATGTCATCATCAGATACCGCGATGTGAAGAGGATCTTCGGATACAAGATCGGAACCTACTGGAAGAACATAGCATCCGTCGAGGATTACTTCGACACCAACATGGACTTCTTAAAGCCCGAGGTAAGGGACTACTTCTTCAAGGAGTATCCGAATATCTATTCCAAGGTTGACGATCTTCCTCCCGCAAAATACAACCCCGGAGCACAGATGAGAAATGCTCTCGTATCGAGCGGATGTATCGTTAACGGAATCGTGGAAAACTCGATGCTCTTCAAATCGAGCTACATCGGAAACAACACGGTCATAAGAAACTCCATAATCCTGAACGACGTTTACATCGGTGACAATGCCGTTATCGAAAACTGTATCGTCGAGAGCCACTCGACCGTAAACGGCGGAGAAGTCCACCGCGGCGAGGAAGGCCGTATCAAGGTTGTCGTGGAGCAGCGTGAGCGCTTTGTGATGTAAGATATATACCCTCTTTACCGGACAAACCGGTAAGGAGGGTGTTTTTATGAAAAATCATTTGACGTATCAGCCTTCGAATCATTATAGTCTTTATATGAATACGGACAGGGAAACTTCTCTGTCCGCATATCGCTATGCGCACCCCAAAGGTGCAGCTGATAGGAGAAGTATATGAAGATGATAGTCGGCCTGGGAAATCCGGGCAGGGAATATGAACACACACGCCACAACGTAGGCTTTGATGTAATGAGCGTTCTTGCGGAAAAGCTCGGAGTCACTCCCGGCATGTGGAAGGCGGAGCACCGCGCACATACCGCACGCGCGATGATAGGAAACGAGAAGGTCATTCTCGTAAAGCCCCAGACCTTCATGAACCTTTCCGGAGAAGCCGTAAGGGCACTGAACGATTATTACAAGCTCGATGGTTTATCCGATCTCATAGTCATTTCCGATGACGTTGCGATCCCCACAGGCCATATAAGGATAAGGGTCAAGGGAAGCGCGGGAGGCCATAACGGACTCAAGAACATAATCTCACACATGGGCGGTGAGGATTTCATAAGGGTAAGGGTCGGCGTCGGCGGACCCGGTGAGGATATGGTCGACCACGTTCTCGGACATTTCTGTTCGGAGGATGCAAAGATCATGAAGGATGCTTTTGTAAAGGCTGCGGATGCCGTGGAGTGCATTGTGACCGAAGGCCCCGAGAGCGCAATGAACAAGTTCAACACGAGGAAAGATGAAACTTAATTCTGCCTTGCTCGATCCGTTAAAGGATCTTGCGGATATAGACAACTTAAGAACGATAGTAAAGGGCGGAAGCACAAGACTTCCCGAAGGAACCGTATCCGTAACGGGATGCGGAGATTCCCAGAAGCTTCACATGATAGCCGGCATCTCACCCGATGTGAAATGCCGGATCATTTTGACATACGACGATCTCAGAGCCAGGGCCATTGCGGATGAGTTCAGACTCTATGATGAGAATACATTTCTGTTCCCCGCAAAGGATCTGATCTTCTTCCAGTCTGACATAAACAGTAACGACCTTATAAGGGACCGTGTCCGTGCCTACAGGGCACTTCTCGAAAAGGAATCCCTTACCATAGTCACGACCTTTGCGGCTCTGATGACAAAGCAGATCCCCGTAAATAATGACAGTGCCGTCATAAACTTAAAGGAAGGCGGTAGTGTGGATACCGCTGAGATCGCATCAAAGCTTACCTTTCTCGGATATGAAAGAAGCGCGGGTGCAGAGACACCGGGACAGTTTGCAATCCGCGGAGACATAATCGATATCTTCGACCTTACGGAGGACAATCCATACCGTATAGAGACCTGGGGTGATGATATTGAATCCATCAGGATCTACGATCCCTATTCCCAGAGATCCATCGCACCCTTGGAAAGCGTAAGCATCTACCCGGCATCCGAGATGCTCATAGACGAAGAGAGAATGCATGCGGGACTAAAACGCATTCTTGTTGATGCCGAAAAGCAGTCCGAAAAGCTCCGCAAGGCGTTCAGAACTGAGGAAGCAGCAAGGATAACCAGAAGTGCCGAGACCTTAAAGGAAGACCTTGTCGAGATCGGAAGAAAACTCAATCTCGAAAGCTATCTTGAATATTTCTATCCGGATGAGACTCTTTCTTTTCCGGAGTGGATAAAGAGCCTTTTCGGTAAGGATGTCAGATACTTTGCCGATGAGCCTGTCAGATGCATCGGACAGGGAAGGGCAGTGGAAGCGGAGTTCAGGGAGAGCCAGACGCTCCGTCTCGAAAAGGGATATGCACTTCCGAAACAGGCTGATGTACTCTGCAGCGCCGATTCGATAATCGCGGGAATGGAAGGCGCGGGCTTTGTGGGCCTGTCCGTATTCGATTCCGCAAGGGATGATTTTTCACCCAGATATAGATATGACATCGGCGGCAGGAACGTTCAGTCATACAACGGCAATTCCGAGCTTCTCGAAAAGGATCTCCTTTCTTTTAAGAAGAGGGGATACAAGACTGTCATATTCTCACAGTCGAGGACCAGGGCGGCCCGTATGCAGAGCGAACTCGAAAAGGACGGCATCGCATGCTCATACCGGGAGGATCTTGATCAGCTTCTTGAAGACGGAACCGTAACGATAATGCACGGATACATCGAAAGAGGATTTGAGTATCC
>JAFZWW010000067.1 GCA_017617005.1 Lachnospiraceae bacterium | reverse complement strand
TGTTCCCCGAGAGATTCAACAACAAGACCAACGGTATCACACAGAGAAGATTCCTCCTTCACGGAAATCCTCTCCTTGCGGACTGGATCACCGATCATATCGGAGACGAGTGGATCACCGATCTTCCTCACATTCACGAGCTTGCTATCTATGCCGATGACAAGAAGGCACAGAAGGAGTTCATGAACATCAAGTACCGCAACAAGGTCCGCCTTGCAGAGTACATCTCCGAGCATAACGGAATCGATGTCGATCCCAGATCGATCTTTGACGTACAGGTCAAGCGTCTCCACGAGTACAAGAGACAGCTTATGAACATCCTTCATATCATGTATCTGTACAATGAACTCAAGGATCATCCCGATATGGAATTCACTCCGAGAACATTCATCTTCGGAGCAAAGGCAGCCGCAGGTTACAGGAATGCAAAGCTTACCATCAAGCTCATCAATTCCGTTGCCGATGTTGTCAATAACGATCCCGATGTAAAGGGACTCATGAAGATCGTCTTTATCGAGAACTACAATGTATCCAATGCGGAGCTCATCTTCGCCGCATCCGATGTATCTGAGCAGATCTCAACCGCTTCCAAGGAAGCATCGGGAACCGGTAACATGAAGTTCATGCTCAACGGTGCCCTTACTCTCGGAACCATGGACGGTGCAAATGTTGAGATCGTAAAGGAAGTCGGAGAGGACAATGCGTTCATCTTCGGTATGAGTTCCGACGAAGTCATCGGCTTTGAGAATAACGGCGGATACGATCCCATGCAGATCTTCAACAACGATCCCGATATCAGACGCGTTCTCATGCAGCTGATCAACGGAACCTATTCACCCGACACCGAGCTGTTCAGGCCTCTTTACAACAGCCTTCTGAACACCCAGTGCACCGCAAAGGCGGACACCTACTTCATCCTCAAGGATTTCAAGTCCTACTCGGATGCAAGGGCGAGGATCGTTGATTTCTACAACGATCAGGCTAAGTGGGCGCACAGTGCGATAATGAACGTCGCATGCTCTGGCAAGTTCACATCCGACAGAACCATTCAGCAGTATGTGGATGAGATCTGGCACCTGGATAAAGTAGTTCTTTCTAGGAAGAAATCTTCCAAGTCAGATAAATAATGAAAACCGGCTACCGGAGTAGAGAACCTGCTCCGGTACATTTTCGAGGAGAAACAAATGATCAGATTAACAGACGGCGGAGCATATCTCATTAACGGAACCGAGCTTGTGGAGGATAACGCAGAAGCTCAGGCAAAGGTTACATCCCTCACCGGAAGTGCTCCCGACAAAGAAACTGCCAGAAGGCAGACCATGGCATACGGCATCCTGGAGAAGCACAACACTTCGGGAAACATGGATCAGCTTAAGATCAAGTTCGATTCGCTTGCAAGCCATGACATCACCTTCGTAGGAATCATCCAGACCGCAAGGGCATCGGGACTCGAGAAGTTCCCCATCCCCTATGTTCTCACCAACTGCCACAACTCACTCTGTGCAGTGGGAGGAACCATCAACGAAGATGACCATGTATTCGGTCTTTCCGCCGCCAGAAAGTACGGCGGCATCTATGTTCCTCCTCACCAGGCAGTCATCCACCAGTTCGAGCGTGAGATGATGGCAGGCTGCGGAAGAATGATCCTCGGATCCGATTCACACACCAGATACGGTGCACTCGGAACCATGGCAATGGGCGAGGGCGGCCCCGAACTTGTTAAGCAGCTCCTCGGACAGACCTATGATGTTGCGATGCCCGGTGTTGTTGCAATCTACCTTACCGGCGCTCCCAGAAGAGGAGTGGGCCCCCAGGACGTTGCTATCGCCATTATCGGCGCCGTATTCGGAAACGGATATGTCAAGAACAAGGTAATGGAATTCGTCGGACCCGGCGTTGCAAATCTTTCCGAAGATTTCCGTATCGGTGTAGACGTAATGACCACAGAAACGACATGCCTGTCATCTATTTGGGTAACCGATGACAACACCAAGGAGTTCCTTGAGATCCACGGACGCGGCGATGCTTATTCAAAGCTCGATCCCGGAGCCGTTGCATATTATGACGGTGCGGTTGTTGTAGACCTTTCCGAGATCAAGCCCATGATCGCAATGCCTTTCCATCCCAGCAATGCATTTACCATTGACGAGTTCAATGCAAATCCCGAGGACATCATCCACGAGACCGAGGAAAGAGCAAAGGTTTCGTTCGGTGACAAGATCGAATTCGAACTTATGTCCAAGCTCCGTGACGGTAAGTTCCATGTGGACCAGGGAATCATCGCAGGATGTGCGGGCGGCGGATTTGAGAATATCTGTGCCGCAGCTGACATACTTAACGGTGCTTCGATCGGAGACAGGGAGTTTACCCTCAGCGTATATCCCGCTTCAATGCCCGTATATATGGAGATCATCAAGAACGGCTGCGCAGCAAAGATCCTCGAGACCGGTGCGATCCTCAAGACCGCATTCTGCGGACCCTGCTTCGGTGCCGGAGACACTCCTTCCAACAATGCATTCAGTATCCGTCACTCGACCAGGAACTTCCCCAACAGAGAAGGCTCCAAGGTTCAGAACGGCCAGGTTGCATCCGTTGCACTCATGGATGCGAGAAGTATCGCGGCAACCGCAGCAAACGGCGGAGTGCTCACCAGTGCGGAGAACTTCGAGTGCACTTACAACAAGTATCAGTATCACTTCGATGCAGGTATCTATCAGAAGAGAGTATTCGATTCAAAGAATGTCGCTGATCCCGACGAGAAGCTCATCCTTGGTCCCAACATCAAGGACTGGCCCAAGATGCCCGCACTTCAGGATAACCTCCTCATCAAGGTAGTATCCGAGATTCACGATCCCGTTACCACCACCGATGAACTGATCCCTTCGGGTGAAACCTCGAGCTACAGATCAAATCCTCTCGGACTTGCGGAGTTTGCACTCTCAAGAAAGGATCCCGAGTACGTAGGACGTGCCAAGGAAGTACGTGCGCAGGAGGAAAAGAGAGAAGAGGGAACCTCATTCGCACAGATGAGCGAAGAGGTTGCAAAGGCTGTGGAGACCGTTAAGAAGACCTTCGCCGAAGTTTCAGAATCCAACACCGGAATCGGTTCCACGATATTCGCCGTAAAGCCCGGTGACGGTTCCGCAAGAGAGCAGGCCGCATCGTGCCAGAGAGTTCTCGGCGGATGGGCTAACATCGCAAATGAATATGCCACCAAGAGATACAGATCAAATCTCATCAACTGGGGCATGCTTCCTTTCATCGTTCCCGCCGGAGACCTTCCTTTCAGGAACCTTGATTATATCTTTGTTCCCGGTATCAAGCAGGCAGTCATCGATAAGACCGACAGTGTAAAGGCATACACCGTTGATGCCGCATCCGGACAGATGAAGGAATTCACAATGACTCTCGGAAGCCTCACCGATGAGGAAAGAGAGATCATCCTCAAGGGATGCCTGATCAATTACAACAGGAGATAAGATGGAGATCAACAAGACAGTATCCAATCCCATGCTTGTAGGTGCAATGCAGCTTATCAAGTCTGACGGAAAAAATCCCGATCCCGCTCACCAGGTCATGTTCCTGGAGCAGCTTGACAGTGCGGAGCTCCTTGCTCCCGCCGATGTGAAAGCTGAGGTCGGACCTGACGGTGAGAAGCTCATGGACAAAAAACACACTGTCCGTTTTCCCGTTCTCACAGGCGCGGACGGCAGGAGATTTTTCGTCGTGTTCACCGATAACGCTGCACTCGAAAGAGCAAGAAAACTTGAAGGAGCATCCAAGCTCCCCGAGGAATTTGTTTCGGAAGCAGTCACCGTAAAGCTTGCCGATCTTGCGAAATTCGTGCTGACTCCCGGCCCCGACGGTTCCGAAAATACCACATACGGAATAGTCATCAATCCCTTTATGGAGAACATCGTCATCCCCAAGAGCCTCTTGATGAACATCGTCGCCAAGAGAGCTCAGGAAGCAAGGGCAAGGCTTGAGAAGGCAACAAAGAGAATGGAAGCCATGGAAGGCGGAGACATCATCCAGTTCCCCACCGGAGAAAAAAGGGAAGAGGACTAATCGTTTAAATCAAATATGCCGATATAAAGAGCAGAAGCAAAACAGCCTCTGCTCTTTTGCTTTGAAAAAATCACACAGACAGGAAAGCAGACGCAGAAAGGATTCAAAGGATCTTGCCGGTCCGGGAGTGCAGCTCCGGAATCCCGGAGAGCGTTATTTTTGTTGCTTTTTTTCTGTGAAAAAAGAAAGGAGATCATATTGAAGATCAATGGTTCGGTCACAGGAATGGAGTCCGAACGCAGCTTTAATGCTGTGAACTATTCAGCAAGGAGCTTTAAAACAACTGAAGTAACAGGTGACGGTCTGAAGGGAGGCGTGTCGAAGCAGGGATCATTCCTTGATACGCTTCTCGGAAAGTATGACAGTTCCGGAAAGGAGGAAACCGGTGCGTCCGAAGAAACGGACGACGTAAAAGAAGAAGTTACGTTTGATGACATGATCGGAAATCTTTCGGTCGGAAGGTATTCACGGATAAATGTTCCGATGCGCAGTTTCTCTCCGGGTAATGAATATGTCGAGAAGATGTCGGCTCTTTATATCTTTTCGCTTTTGTTCGAAGACTTCAGGGAAAGGATCAGGGAGATGATGGCGGGCTGCACCGACAGGTACAATACCATGCAGAACGCGCAGCCGGTGTACAGTGAAGCACCTACGGAAACGGGAATGCAGTTTTCGCAGGTTAAGCTTGTGAGAACGGATTATGTTCAGAAGGATATTTCTTTTGAATCCGAGGATACACGCTTTACCGCAAAGGGCAAGGCCATATGCAAGGACGGAAGGGAGATCGAGTATAACATAAATGTCGGAATGAGCAGACGCTTTGAGAGCTTTGCGGAAAATCTTCTCACTGCCGGAGATGTTCACTGTATCGATCCGCTTGTCATCAATCTCGGAGGTGATGTGACATCCGTATCGGATCAGAATTTCTATTTCGATCTGGACGGTGACGGTGAAAAGGAATACATCAGCTCTCTTACGGGAGATAACGGATTCCTTGCACTGGACAAAAACGGCGATGGTAAGATAAATGACGGAACCGAACTGTTCGGAACAAAGACCGGCAACGGCTTCAGGGAGCTTGACGCCTATGATGACGACGGGGATGGATGGATCGATGAAGATGATGATATCTTCGATAAATTAAGAGTCTGGGTAAGAGATCCTGCGGGAGACAGACTTCTTTCACTCAAGGATGCCGGAGTCGGTGCGATCAATCTCATGAATGCCGGTACGGAGTTTTCTCTTAAGAATGAAACGAATAAGACAAATGCGATAGTAAGGGCGACCGGAATGTTCCTTTATGAGGACGGAAGAGCGGGGACCCTGCAGCAGATCGATCTGGTCAGTTAATGGACTTTTGGACCGCATAAGTGGTACAATACACCCGTGTGTTTGTAGTACGGGAGATGAGATGGGGCGTATGAAAAGACATACAATTTCATACGTCTCATTTTTTTTGTGCCAGATGCTTGTACTGGGCGGATGCTCCGAAAGCGGAGTTATCGGCGGAAGGAGCATGGAGCCCGTGGCGGTACTTGATTTCACGGTGCCCTCCTCTTCCCCGAACGTCATGACGGACCTCGGAGGATATTCGCTTGAATCCGAGAAGTACGCATATCTCAGGATAAATGAAAGTGCAGGTGCGGTTGAGGCTTTCCGTATCGTTGATATGGAATCCGGAGAGACGGTATATGAAGGGGCCTTTTCACTGGCCAAGAACAACGCCTCCCTTCTGGCCGCAGATTTTTCCGAACTTACGAAGCCGGGATTTTACCGTGTTGAGTGCGAAACGTATGGCTGCTCCGAAGTTTTTGCGATATCGGAGGATCTTTACGGACAGCTTTCGGACAAAACCGGAAGCGCGATAAGGGAAAGCTGCAGGGACCTGAGTGCGGATCCGCACACGGTTCTGGATTATCTGCAGGCATACGAATGGTATGCGGATATTCTTAACGGTTCGCAGGATGAAACGGATACCGGTATTGTATCGGGAGCTCCCGATGAACTTGTATGTGTAAGGGATTGGATATCCGGCAGGGATTACGAAGGAAGTGTGGGAACCGAGGCTGTGGTCTATTCCACGATACTTGCCAAGTTCAGCTTCCTTTACAAGAATTATGACAGCGCACTTGCCACAGAATGCCTCCGGAAGGCATCTTCGATATATTCGCAGAGCGGTAATGTGGTAAAGAGCGATTCCGCGGCCTTCAGGGCGCTTGCGGAGCTCTACAGGGCATCCGGAGAAAGCGCTTACGAGGCCGAGCTGGAGAATTATAAGGAATTCTTTTCATCGAAAGATGTGCATCCCGATGAGGGATATATGTACGGCGCGATGACTTACATAGTCACAAGGCAGACCGTGGACAGGGAACTGTGCGATATGCTGGTCGATTCCATCCTTACGGATGCACAATCGATCAATAACCGCAAAAGAGAGATCACCGATCCGATGTATTCGCAGACCGGAGGAAGCGGTGAGATGATCGGATATATCAGGACCCTCATGTGTGCCAATTATATCCTCAAGGGATATGAATATGACCGTACGATGCAGATGATGCTCCATTATCTTTCGGGGCTCAATGTCGAGTCATCCCCATATGAACCGGGGCCTGAAGACGAAGGCGTATTCTACCTGATCTACAGCTGTATGGCAGCTCTGGAAAGGGAAGGAAAATTATAATTAACAGAAAGTCAATAGGAATAGGGTGAAGTAATATGATCAGACTGGCTCTTACGGCAATCTATGTTGCGATCTTTCTTGTGGGTACGATACCCCTTATGATCGTGTGTGCGATAATGAGGAAATTCAATCCCTCCGGAGCTGATAAACTTGCCAATGCAACTGTCATGTGGGGCTTCAGGAGCGTCAGCCACGTATGCGGTATCAGGCTCGAGGTAAGAGGACAGGAAAAGGTACCGAAGGACGGAGCACTTCTGTATGTCGGAAACCACAGGAGCCTTTTCGATATAGTTGTCGGATACCCTTTATGCAAATGCCCCACGGGTGTTATTGCTAAAAAGTCAACAAAAGCTATCCCGCTTCTCAATATATGGATGATCCTTCTGCGCTGCCTGTTCCTGGACAGGAGCAATACCAAAAAGGGTCTTCAGGTCATTCTCGAAGCCATTGAAATGGTAAAGACCGGAACCTCCATCCTGATATTTCCCGAAGGAACCAGAAATAAGGATATCGAGTCTGATAAGCTCCTTCCGATGCATAACGGAAGCTTTAAGATCGCGACCAAGGGAAATGTCCTTATACAGCCCATGGCCATAGTCGGAACGGACCATATCATGAAAAAGCACCTGATGAGGGGCTCTTTTGTCATCGTTCAGTTCTGTGACCCCATAGACCCCAAGTCCCTGGACAAGGAAACCCTCAAAAATATCGGCGGATATGTAGGCGGAATCATAGAAGAAACCTATAAGGAGATCAAGGCGGATTGGTCTCCGACTGGACATTAAGGCCGTTTTGTGGTAAAGTCAGTGCGTATGTAAAACTTTGAACCATTCAAAGAGGTTTTCATGGAACAGTACCTTATTCACGGTGGAAATTCACTGGTAGGAGAGGTTGAGATCGGCGGAGCAAAGAATGCTGCGCTTCCTATACTCGCCGCTTCTATTATGACCGACGAAACCGTTCATATAGACAATGTTCCCGATGTCCGTGACACCAACGTGCTCATGGATGCAATGGGAAGCATAGGCATCATCATCAATAAAGAGAACCGTCACAGAGTAACCATCAATGCAGCAGGCATCAGCTCCACGGTAGTCTGTGATGAGAATATCAAGAAGATCAGGGCATCTTATTATCTGATCGGTGCAATGCTCGGAAAGTACAAGCATGCCGAGGTCACTCTCCCCGGAGGATGTGATATCGGATGCCGTGCCATCGATCAGCATATCAAAGGCTTCAGGGCACTCGGAGCCGAAGTTATTCTCGAACACGGAATGATCAAAACAAGAGCCGAACATCTGACGGGAAGCCATATTTATATGGATGTCGTCAGCGTCGGTGCGACCATAAATATAATGCTCGCGGCTTCAATGGCCGAGGGCAAGACCATTATTGAGAATGCGGCAAAGGAACCCCATGTCGTTGATGCGGCTAACTTCCTCAATTCGATGGGAGCCAACATCAAGGGCGCAGGTACCGATGTCATCCGCATCAAGGGTGTACAGAAGCTCCACGGAAGTGACTACGCCATTGTTCCCGACCAGATCGAAGCGGGAACCTTCATGCTGGCGGCAGCCGCAACCAGGGGAGACATCACCGTCAAGAATGTAATTCCCAAGCACCTCGAATCCATCACCGCCAAGCTTCTTGAGATCGGATGTGAGGTTATGGAACAGGGAGACCAGGTCAGGGTCGTATGTTCGAGACCTCTCAGACATACGCATATCAAGACCCTTCCCTATCCCGGCTTCCCCACCGATATGCAGCCTCAGATAACCGTAGTGCTCGGACTTTCCGAAGGAACCAGCATCGTTACCGAGAGCATATTTGAGAACCGATTCAAATATGTCGATGAGCTGATAAGGATGGGTGCAAGCATCAAGGTAGAAGGCAACACCGCCATTATCGACGGAGTATCCAAATACACCGGAGCCGGCATCGCCGCACCGGACTTAAGAGCGGGAGCGGCTCTTGTACTTGCGGCTCTTGCTGCGGAGGGAGAAAGCGTAGTCGACAATATCCGCTACATCCAGAGAGGATACGAAGACTTCCATCTCAAGCTGAAGAATCTCGGTGCCGATATCAAGGTGGTTGACAGGGAAACTGATTACCGCGGCTTTAAGCTGATGACAGGCTGATCGATAAAATCTGTTGACACAGGGCTGCGATTATAGTAGGTTCTTATATAAGTTAATAAGTCTCTTATTCAGAGTTGGCAGAGGTACATAGGACCGATGAAGCCACGGCAACCCCGGAAACGGAAGGTGCCCACCTGAGCGATATTTCGAACAATAAGAGGATGAATGAATAGCACGTATTTTGAATCCGCTTCTTGTTTGGAAGCGGTTTTTTTATTGACTGTCCTCTGACTTAATGAAGATGCAATGGACGATATGTCCGGAAAGGAACAATATGGAAAAAATACTTTTTACATCCGAATCCGTAACGGAAGGACATCCCGACAAAATCTGTGATGCCGTATCCGATGCCATTCTCGATGCAATGGTTGAGCAGGATCCCATGAGCCGTGTAGCTTGTGAGACCGCAACCTGTACCGGATTCGTTCTCATCACCGGTGAGATCACAACCAAGGCCAATGTTGATATTCAGGCCATCGCAAGAAAGACTATCGTCGATATCGGATACGACTCATCCGAAAAGGGATTCGACGGAAATACCTGTGCCGTACTCGTTGCACTCGACAAGCAGTCACCCGACATCGCAATGGGTGTAGACAAGGCTCTCGAAGCAAGAGAAAACCAGATGAGCGACGAGCAGATCGAAGCCATCGGCGCAGGCGACCAGGGTATGATGTTCGGTTATGCGGTCAATGAGACTCCCGAGCTCATGCCTTATCCCATCTCCCTTGCACATAAGCTTACAAGAAAGCTTACCGAAGTAAGAAAGAACGGAACTCTTCCCTATCTCAGGGCTGACGGAAAGAGCCAGGTATCCGTTGAGTATGATGCAAACGGAAAGCCCGTAAGACTTGAAGCTGTCGTTCTTTCAACCCAGCATGACGACAAGGTTACCCAGGAGCAGATCCACGAGGATATCAAGAAGTATGTATTCGATCCCGTTCTTCCCAAGGAGCTGATCGATGAGAACACCAAGTTCTTCATCAATCCCACCGGAAGATTTGTTATCGGCGGACCCAACGGTGATGCCGGACTTACCGGAAGAAAGATCATCGTTGACACCTACGGCGGATATGCACGTCACGGCGGCGGTGCATTCTCCGGAAAGGACTGCACCAAGGTGGACAGAAGTGCAGCTTATGCGGCGAGATATGTTGCCAAGAACATTGTTGCGGCAGGCATCGCTGACAAGTGCGAGATCCAGCTTTCATATGCGATCGGTGTCGCACAGCCCACTTCCGTAATGGTAGATACCTTCGGAACCGGCAAGATCGATGATGAAAAGCTTGTCGAGATCGTAAGGGAGAACTTCGATCTTCGTCCTGCAGGAATCATCAAGATGCTCGACCTCAGAAGACCCATCTACAAAGCAACCAGCGCATACGGACACTTCGGACGTACCGATGTCGAGCTTCCCTGGGAGAAGACCGATAAGGCTGAGCTTTTAAAGGGCTATCTTAAATGAAATATGATTATCTGATCGTCGGTGCCGGACTCTTTGGCGCAGTGTTCGCTCATGAAGCCGCGTCCAAAGGAAAGAAATGTCTTGTGATCGACAAGAGAAACAACATAGCCGGAAATATCTACACCGCCGAGGAACACGGCATCAACGTACATAAGTACGGCGCGCATATATTCCATACCTCGGATAAAAAAGTATGGGACTATGTAAATGAGTTTGCCGAGTTCAACAACTTCATCAACGCTCCCGTTGCAAAATACGGAGATGAGCTTTACAACCTTCCGTTCAACATGAATACCTTCAGTAAGATGTGGGGAATTCAGACTCCGGAAGAAGCAAAGAAGATCATCGATGAGCAGAAGAAGGACGGTTACAAGGAGAATCCCGAAAATCTCGAAGAGCAGGCTATATCGCTCGTCGGAAAAGACATCTATGAAAAGCTGATCAAAGGCTATACCCAGAAGCAGTGGGGAAGAAAGTGCACGGAACTTCCCGCATTTATCATCAAAAGACTCCCCGTCAGATTCACCTTTGACAACAATTATTTCAACGACAGATATCAGGGAATACCCATCGGCGGTTATACGAAGCTCGTAGAGAATATGCTGAAGGGCATAGATGTAAAGCTCGGAGTGGCATATAAGGATTTCATAAAGGAAGCGGGAGAAGATACCTTTGATAAGGTGATCTACACAGGCCCCGTTGACGAGTACTTCGATTATAAACTCGGAACTCTCGAATACAGATCGCTCCGTTTTGAAGAAGAGTACATGCCTGATTGTGATAATTTCCAGGGAAATGCGGCGGTCAATTATACATCCGCGGATGTGCCCTACACAAGGATCATAGAGCACAAGCATTTCGAATTCGGAAAAGGCGACGGCACTGTCATAACGAGGGAGTATCCGAGCGAGTGGAAGCCCGGAGATGAACCTTATTATCCCGTCAACAATGACAGGAACAATACACTGTACGAACAGTACAAGGCACTTGCCGATGAAGAAAAGAATGTGATCTTCGGAGGAAGGCTCGGAGTTTATAAGTACTTCGATATGGACAAGGTGATTGCTTCGGCACTTGAGCTTGCCGGAAATGAATTGAATTAAGATCATAAAAAACTGCGGATCATGCGATCCGCAGTTTTTGATTTGTTTTCGTCAGCAGCTGAAGTTGAACATCATTCCGCTGTATATGCTTGAAGTGTAAGGCGATGAGAAATTGTGTCCCGGGTTCTTGTATGCAACCACCTTTCGGTTTACGTACTGCATGGGATCGAGGGAGACCTGCGCACTCTTTTTCATCATCGAATTCGAGAAGTCCTTGAGAGTACTGAAGGTCTTGCCGATATCATCGCTTTCTCCGGCTACGCTTCTGAGCTTATCGGAGTCTATCGAAAGTGATCCGCCTTCTTCGATGTTGATTCCGAGTTCTCCCAGTGCATCTTTATATGCTCCGGTGATGCCGCTCAGTTCGTTGTCAAGGACTCTTGTCTTGATGCCCTGTCCCGTGTATGAATTGACGGCTTTCAGGAATTCGTTGAAGCTTCCGATCAACTGTCCGACATTTTCTTCAACGGAATCGATGTCTGCCTTGACACTTATCGTGGTGGGCTTTCCTTCGGGACTCGTTCCGTTCAGGGTGACCTCATACATCTTGCCGATCGTGAAGTGATTGGAGGATGCATGTCTGTCTTCACCGTTTAATGTGAACAGTGCGTTGGAAGGATAGCTGCTCACATTTCCGAGTCCGAAATAATCCACCGAACCGGATGCCTTGGAGGTCCTGTCATCACTGATGGAGAAGATGGTGTTCTTTCCGAGTGAGATGCCGTTTGAATCGGATACGATCCTGATCGCAGCCTGGCCTCCGCTTTCCTCTATCGATGCGCTGAGACCGATACCTGCGTTGTTCACGAGTCTTACGAGTCTCTGCTGGATATTTCTGTTGGATTCACCGTCGGAGATGTGGAACTGGAATTCGTAGTTCATATCGCCGATGCCGACGTCGAATGAATAATTATCTTCCGGAAGAGAAACGGGAATGTCCGAAAGGAATTTACCGGTGTTCTCCTGGGGAGAAGCGAGCTGTTTTACTTCGATCTCAAAAGAGGGAACAGAGTCCGTGTTGTTGTCGCCTATGTAATCAACGGAAACTGTATCGGGATCCGAGGATGCGGCGTGTTTTTTGTTAAATGCGCCGTCTTCTTCAAGACCGCCGACTTCCGCAAGTGAAGAGCGCAGAGTTCTGGCGGACTCTTTAAGTCCGATCGCACCGATCTTAGCCTCCTGATCATTTACAGGAAGATACCAGGGAGCATCTTTATTTGCTTTGACAATGGAATTATAAGTACTTCGAAGCTCACTCTTCTTGTGAGTGTCGTACTT
>JAFZWW010000066.1 GCA_017617005.1 Lachnospiraceae bacterium | reverse complement strand
GTTGTCGGATTCGGAATCGCATCGGCGGCATCCATCATGCTCGGAAAACAGATCGGAGAGAACAGGCTTGACCGGGCTAAGGAGGATGCATCTTCCATCGTGAGGGTTGCGATCTTTTCCGGAATCATTTCGGGATTTGTCCTTCTTTGCATGAGTCCTTTTGTACCGGGACTTGTGGATATTACCGAGGTCGCTGTGGGATACCTTCGTGTAATGCTTCTGATCAATATCGCGTATCAGATGGGACAGATCATCAATACCGTTCTCATCGCATCGATATTCAGATGCGGAGGCAATTCGAAATTCGGTATGTTCCTTGATATAATAACTATGTGGTTCTTTGCGGTACCGCTCGGACTGATCAGTGCTTTTGTGCTGAAGCTCCCGCCTCTTATCGTATATATACTCATGTGCACGGATGAATTTGCGAAGATGCCTTTTGCGGTGAAGCATTATCTCAAAGGCGGCTGGGTCAAAAATATAACGAGGGATAAACTGGAATAGAAATGATAATCCATCCTATACCGCCCTTATATGATGAAAACTCAAGGATACTGATACTGGGCAGCTTCCCTTCGGTTAAGTCCAGGGAAGCGTGCTTCTTTTACGGACATCCGCAGAACCGTTTTTGGAAGGTGACGTCCGCGGTGTTTGGAGAAGAGGTTCCGCAGACGATCGAAGAAAAGAAGTCTTTCCTTTTAAGAAATCATATCGCGCTCTGGGATGTCATCGGATCCTGTGATATAGTCGGTTCATCGGATTCGAGCATTAAGAATGTGACACCCAATGACCTGAGCATCATTTTAAAAAACGCGGATATCGGGCAGATATATGTGAACGGAAAGACGGCATATAAGTACTATGTGAAATACACGGAAAAGAAGACCGGAAGATCCGCGATATGTCTTCCTTCAACAAGCCCCGCAAACGCGGCATGGACATTGGATAAGCTTGTATCCGAATGGGGATGCATAAGAAAGTGAGAGATCATGATCAGATTAAGACCTTATAAGAGCAGCGACTCGGAGCTGATCGCAAAGTGGGTAAGCAGTGAGGATGCTTTCCTGAAATGGGGAGGACTTCTCTTCGGTAACTTCCCCATAAATGCAGAGATCATCGATAAGAAATACAGGGAAAAGAACGGCGACTGTACGGAGCCCGATAATTTCTATCCCTGGATGGCTCTCGATGATGAGGACAGGGTGATCGGCCACTTTATCATGAGATACATCGGCGGTGATAAAAGAGTTCTCCGTTTCGGATGGGTCGTTGTGGATGATACGATCCGCGGAAAAGGATACGGATCGGAAATGCTGCGAACGGGACTGAAATTCGCATTCGAGGTATTCGGTGCCGAGGTTGTGACCATCGGAGTTTATGAGAATAACGATCTTGCCCACAACTGTTATAAGAAGATCGGGTTTATCGATAAAGAAGTTGTAGAAAAGGATCCGTTCAACGTTATCGAGATGGAATACAGAAAGGAAACATATAAATGAAAGATTATGCAGATCTTTGGCTCGGATATAAGGAAATAAAAAATCCCGGAGACACTTCTCTGTTAAAGAAGATCTATATTTCCGGAGCTTCCGAAAGTGATAAGGTTGTTTCCAATGCCGTAGCAGAACTCAGGACAGGTCTTAAAGCAATGCTCGATATCAATCCCGGGATTGTATTCGGTGCATCCGCTGCACCCGTCAGCATTAGTAACGGCAGGGATATGCAGGACGCTGAGGAATACACTGTTTCAGTCCGCGAAGACGGACTTGCCATCGATTCAAAGAGCGGAGCCGGAATCCTTTACGGAGTATTCGATATCCTGAGAACCATAGCCTGCGGATGCGATGTAAAGACCGTCTATGCTTCCGGAAAAACTGTCCGTCCCTCCAATCCTCTGAGAATGCTCAACCACTGGGACAATATGTCCGGTGATATCGAGAGAGGATATTCGGGAAATTCCTTCTTTTTCGAAAATGATGATATCGTGATAAACGAGCGTACCGTTGATTATGCAAGACTGATCGCATCGGTCGGCATCAACGGCGTGGTGATCAACAACGTTAATGTAAAGAATGCGGCATCCTATCTTATCACCGACAGATTCTTCGATAAGGTTGCAAAGCTTGGAGAGATTTTTGCGGGATATGGGATCAAGCTTTTCCTCAGCCTCAACTACGCATCGACCATTGAGATCGGAGGACTCGACAGTGCAGATCCCCTTGATGAAAAAGTCATCGCATGGTGGAAGACTAAGATGGCGGAGATATTTGAGAAGGTACCCACACTCGGAGGCTTCCTTGTAAAGGCGGATTCCGAGGGTCGTCCCGGTCCCTTCACATACGGAAGGACCCAGGCGGACGGTGCCAATATGCTCGCCGATATCGTTAAGGAACACGGCGGCATCATTATATGGAGATGCTTTGTATATAACTGCAAGCAGGACTGGAGAGACAGAAAGACCGACAGGGCAAGAGCCGGATACGACAACTTTATGCCTATGGACGGCGATTACCATGATAATGTCATCCTTCAGATCAAGAACGGCCCGATGGATTTCCAGATCAGGGAGCCTATTTCTCCTCTTCTCGGCGGCCTGAGGAAGACCAACCAGATGCTGGAGGTTCAGATCGCACAGGAATATACGGGACATCAGATAGACCTTTGTTATCTCATCCCCGAGTTCAAGGAGATCCTCGGATTTAAGACCTATTGCAGCGAAGAGAAGGATACCGTTGCGGATATCGTCAGCGGCGAAACCTTCGGAAGTAAGTTTGCCGGAGTTGCAGCGGTAACCAATACCGGTAATGATTTCAACTGGACCGGTAACTATCTTGCAGGTGCAAACCTCTTCGGATTCGGAAGACTTGCATTTGAGACAGCACTTTCATCAGAACGGATCGCGGAGGAATTCGTAAGGATGACTATCTCCCGCGATGATGCGGTAGTAAAAGAGATCGTAGACATCCTTCTTCCTTCGAGGGAGATCTATGAAAGATACACCAGTCCTCTCGGAATCGGATGGATGGTTCAGCCCGGTATCCATTACGGATGCAGCGTCGACGGATATGAGTATGACAGATGGGGAACCTATCACCGTGCGGATCATCTCGGAATAGGTGTCGACAGATCCGATAAGGGAACCGGATATGCGATGCAGTATAACGAGCCCAACGCATCCGTTTACAACGATCCCGAAAAATGTCCCGACGAGCTCGTGCTCTTCTTCCATCATCTTCCTTACACACACAAGCTTCACAGCGGAAAGACCGTTATCCAGCACATTTACGACACTCACTTCGAGGGATATGAAGAGGCTCAGGATCTTGCGAAGAGATGGGCTACACTTAAGGGAAGGATCGATGATGAGATATTCGGCAATGTGAGCGAAAGATTCGAAAGACAGCTGGCAAATGCACGCGAATGGTGCGACCAGGTGAATTCCTATTTCTTCAGAAAGAGCGGAATTCCCGACGAAAAAGGAAGACAGATCTGGTAAGTATAAGTTATAGTAGAAGCATACAAACCGAATCGGAGGTGCAATATGGCAGAAAAAGGAAAGAATCCCATAATCACGGATATATATACCGCGGATCCCGCGCCCATGGTGTACGGAGACACACTGTATCTTTACACCACTCACGATGAGGACAACCTCATCAACGATTTCTATACCATGTTCGACTGGAGAGTTTTCTCGACCAAGGATATGGTGAACTGGACCGATCACGGCAAGATCTTCTCACTTGCTGATATCGAGTGGGCCGACGACCGCGCATGGGCACCCCAGTGCATCGAAAGAAACGGCAAGTTCTATCTCTACTGCCCCGTACATAAAACAAACGGCGGTATGGCGATCGCAGTCGGTGTATCAGACAGCCCCACGGGTCCCTTCAAGGATCTCGGACATCCCCTT
>JAFZWW010000009.1 GCA_017617005.1 Lachnospiraceae bacterium | reverse complement strand
CTCTTGGATCCGCCGGGCTGTGCGATGTACTTTACGCCGCTCTTGCGTGCTCTCTCGACATTGTCTGCGAAGGGGAAGAATGCATCGGATCCACAAATAACATCTGTATTTTTAGCAAGCCATGCCTTCTTTTCCTCTCCGGTGAATACGGGAGGCTTCTCTGCGAAGATGGTCTGCCATGTTCCCTCTGCAAGGACATCCTCATACTCATCGCCGATGTAGAGGTCGATCGCATTGTCACGGTCAGCTCTCTTGATGGTGTCGAGGAACTTAAGTCCGAGAACCTGGGGGCTCTGGCGAAGGAACCAGTTGTCAGCCTTGCTGCCGGCAAGTCTGGTGCAGTGGATCCTGGACTGCTGTCCCGCACCGATACCGATAGCCTGTCCGTCCTTTACATAACACACGGAATTTGACTGAGTATACTTAAGAACGATGAGGGAAACCTTCATATCGGCAAGAACATCATCGGGGATATTCTTGTTCCTGGTAACTACGTTTCCGGGAAGGACCTCATCCGCATTGAGCTCGTTTCTGCCCTGCTCGAAGGTGATGCCGTATACCTGCTTCTTCTCGATCTCGGCTGGCTTATAGTTCTCATCGATCTGAATGATGTTGTAATTGCCGCTCTTCTTGCCCTTGAGGATCTCAAGTGCCTCGGGCTCATAGCCGGGAGCGATGATGCCGTCGGAAACCTCGGGCTTGATCAGCATAGCGGTGCTGACGTCACATATATCGGAAAGAGCGATGAAATCACCGAAGGAGCTCATTCTGTCCGCGCCTCTTGCTCTTGCGTATGCACATGCAAGGGGGCTGAGCTCAGCCTTCTCATCAACCCAGTAGATCTTCCTGAGAGTATCGGAAAGAGGACGGCCGATAGCCGCACCTGCGGGTGAAACGTGCTTGAAGGAGGTAGCTGCGGGAAGGCCGGTTGCCTGCTTCAATTCCTTGACAAGCTGCCATCCGTTAAATGCATCGAGGAAGTTGATATATCCGGGCTTACCGTTAAGAACGGTAACGGGGAGGTCACTTCCGTCCTCCATAAAGATCCTTGAAGGCTTCTGGTTGGGGTTACATCCGTACTTAAGCTGAATCTCGCTCATTCTCTCATACTCGCCTGTAAAAGGCGTCCTTTCTGTGAAAATAATACAGTATTACAAATAGTGATTATAACATATCAGACCCCTGCGTGTAATCCGTCATTTCTTAATTAATGCGATTTTATACTATCCGTATCACTTTTTTATTGCAGGCGGAGTTTTTCGTTTTTTAACAGTTTTTCAATCATCGGCTTATATTTTTCTATCCCATAATCCTCCACTATACCGGTTATACGCCCACCTGCATCCTTTGAAGAAGCTCCGCATAAGAAAACCCGTTCATTTTCAGTTCCATAATCTAAAACAATGAACCTATCGTGAATGAATCCCCCCGTATGCTGTAAACTCAGTCTGATATAGGTGTATTCGCGACAAAAATCATCATATTCGACTTTATGTAACTTACCGGTTCCGATATTATCGCTAAATATCCTTATATCTGTTCCTTCAGGAGCATTCTTGAGCATAACCAGAGTGCGAAGTCCGATATAATTGTCTATAAGATATACAGATTTCTTAGCCTGCCCATATATGGTCGAATACGCAATATCTGCACTGCAATATTGTGTATTGAACATAAGCCATCCATTATCTTCATCATTGACAAAACTGTTCATCATATCAGACAGATCGGATTTCGTCACCACTTCATCCAGTTGATTCATTACATAAAACATCTGCTTTTCAACAGAATCGATATCTGCACGCAATTTCTTGATTTCAGCTGCATTCCCCATGGTTTGTATTGACATTTTCATCAGGTCTCTTTGTCCGATCAGATTGCTTCTCGAAATAATATAATCCTTCATTTTTTTAAATGTACGGATCAACGCCTTACTCTGTCTTGCAGCCAATTCACCGTGCAGAACCGTCATAAGCATGTATAAACCTTGTTCAGTAAATACATGCGGATTATAACGGCTTTTGCTGTCAATATTTGCGGTGCAATTATTGCACCGCAAATCCTCAACCTCCTGATCAGTCAATTCAAACATAAAATCGTCATCAAATTTTGATATATTGTTTTTCACTTGTCGATTAAGTGATTTTGTATCATATCCATAAATTTCAGCCAAATCCGCATCGAGCATCACTTTATATCCTCGAACTTCATAGATCTTGTCCCTTAAGTATTCCTCTGTCACAGCAATACTTTCCGATAATTTTTCTTCTGATCCATTTTTCCTGTTAGCCATAAACCTTCCTTCCCATACAAAATAAACACAAATCGATAATATCGTTGATAATGCCGGACTTGCGGCAATGAAGCAGGAAAATCAAATGATCACCACGGAGCCTGCACAGTGATGTCACACAGATAAAGTACGGGCGGAATTATGTCGAATCTGTCTTATCATTCCAGAATTCCCGTGAAAGGATAATAACACTTCCGAAAAAAGAAATCCATAAAAAACCTTGGCCTCATATCAAGACCAAGGTGACACTTAATAGTTTTACAGCCTGCCACAGGAATCCCTTCCCGTGGGATTCAGATATTTATTCGGCACATTGAATCCGTTGGCACTGAGCTTTCGGGCATAATTGATGTCGCACAGACGGAAAACACTTGACCCATACTCCCGAATCAACTTCTTTTTCTTGATACCGAATTTAATCACGATAAACTCATATGCCGCCAATATAAACAATATACCACCGATGGCATACCAAATAATCTGGTCGGAAAGCGTAACAGGACTGCCGTTTATATAATCATAATTTCCGATTGTCACACCCCTTATCACGAAGATTACAGCAACAACCAGGAAAATGACGGCAGGGATATATGACATTTCACCGTCGATCCCGTCGGGCAGTATCGCAAGTTCCTTATACCTTCTGTCAACGTATTCCTTTTTGCATTTTGGACAGGTCCTGAAAGGCGAACCGTACAAATCTCTCCGAAGAAAAAGTCCCAGATCCTTACCGCAATTCGGGCATATTCCCGGTCTGTTCATATATCGCTCCTAAAATCTGTATCTGTAAAGAATCGCGAGCATCAGCAGGATCGTCGCCAGAATGAGATAATTACGCAATTTCCCGACAAATCCGCTTTGAGGCATCAATCCCTTTGCCGTGAGGAAGATAAGAAGGACGGACAATAATAATCCGGCAAGAAAACCCAGTTTTATTCCGGCTTCCACCTTATATCCGGCGTATATATATTTCAGGTATCCGTCGGGAAAAGATGTACCTGCCGGCGAAAGCTGATCGGCAAGAGCCCTTCCAAGGTCATTCTTAACATCCCGGAGCGGTCCCGTGACGGTAACACTGCCTTCAAGTGCAAACCCGTCAGCAGCAAAATTACTGTCAAGCCAGCCTTTTCCTGCGCGAATCAGGAAGCAATTTCCTCTTGAATCCATTCCGACATAATAGTGGTCTTTTCCGGTAGGGATTAATCCCATGATCGTATTTCTGACGGTAAGAACTTCTTTTGCCCAGACAACTTCGATCTGTTTCTGATCTCTGTGCAAAATATCGCTGATCGAGGTATAAGCAACCGCAACCAGAAATACCAGAATGATACCTATGACTAATACTTTTTTGATTACAGATCCGTTATTCGAATTACTCATTTTTTAGCTCTGTTAAGTGTTGTTAAGAGGCAAATCATAAAATACGCTCCGATACTTATATGTACCGGAGCGCACTGTCCGAATCTATTCGATGATCATTATTTATTTGCATTGATGATGCGGCTCTCAGCGATGCCGGTCGCGATGTCAATGTATCTGACGAAGAGGGAGACTCTGTTGTCACGGTTGAGCGAATCCCAGATGATAAGCGCGAAGTCGTCGATGTCATCGGAGATCTTCACGAACTCGGGCTCTCCTGTGAAGCTGGGAAGGGGATTGCCGTCATGCTTGTAGGTGTGGATGAAATGTCCCTCGCCTGCCATGGGCTTTCCGTAGGAATATGTGCAGTGGATGGGTCTGTCCTCGCTGCCGTCCTCACTTCTGATGATGGACATCTGATAATCGAACTTTCCGCCGTGTACATTGAGTACAGCGGAGATCCTGGGTGTGTAGTTGGGAGCATCGGGCTCAAAGGTACGGCTTCTGAGTGACTGCTCAAAGGTAAAGCCCTTATCAAGGCCGTTCCTGATGGTATCGGTCTGGTCACCGTTGGTGACGATGGTGGTGTGTCCGTCGACTCTTACGGGATGATATATGATGAGGCTGGGATCACCGAGCTTCTTCTCATCAAAAGGTCTGGTCTCAATTCCGTTATCCTCGGGAACCTCAACAAAGATACGGTTTCTGCTGTTGACGCTCCTTCCCATTATGAAGTATGCGCATACGGCATACTTTCCGTTGGCGCTTTCTCCTACAATTATTCCTCTTCCCGGATAGGAATTGGTTCTCAAGCTCGATTCAAGTGACATAATAATCCTCCTCTTTATTTACTCTGATCACCGATCACATATTTCTCTTCAAATTCGTCCCTCTTAAGGGGCTTATCGTAATAATAGCCCTGAATGTACTTGATCTTCATGCCGTTAAGCTTATCAAGCTGGGCCTTATTCTCGATACCTTCCACACAGATCCTGACCCCTATGGTCTCCGCAAGCTCAGCAACCATCCTTACGAAGGACTGTGCATATGCATCCGTATCCAGATCGCGTACGAAGCTCTGGTCAACCTTGATTATATCAAAAGGGATCTCCCTTATGTGGTTGAGTGATGAATATCCCGTACCGAAATCATCCAGCGCGATCGTACAGCCGAGTGCCTTGATCCTTGTAAGGATCTCGATCATCCTGGGCATGTCGTTGATCGCAAGGGATTCGGTAACCTCCAGGCAAAGATGCGAAGGATCGATGCCCGTCTTCTTAATGGTCTCTTCGACAGATTCGACTATGTCGTTCTGAAGGAGCTGTACAACGCTCAGATTTACATTGACCTTGTAATCCTTGCCAAACTCATCGTTCCAGGCCTTGCAGTTCTCACAGGCTTTATCGAGGACATGTCCTCCGATGGGATTGATGAGTCCGAGATACTCTGCCAGGGGGATGAAATCCGAAGGTGAGATAAATCCCATCTTAAGGCTGTTCCATCTGACAAGTGCCTCCGCACCGACGCATCTGGGCTCGGGGCCTTCAACATCGATGATGGGCTGGTAATAAACCTCAAACTCCCTGTAGCCCGTGGTGGAAGCATCTCTCATATTCTTTTCCATATCGAGACGTCTTCCGGATACGGTCTCCTGACCGTCGGTATATTCGGTAACGCGGTTCTTGCCGGCCTTCTTGGACGAGTACATCGCAATGTCCGCTTTTTTCAGAAGGTCCATCACGCTCTCGCCGTAATCGGGGAAGATGACGGTTCCGATACTTGCGGTGCAGTAATACTCAATCTCCTTGAGGATCCAGGGTGAGGCGAACGTTGTCTCGATGCTGTGCTTGATCTCCTCGTATCTTCCGAATGCGGAAGGAGGGACAAGGACAACGAATTCGTCGCCGCCCATACGGTAGCAGTATCTCTCGACACCCATGATCTTCTGAAGCGATGCGGATATCTCCTTTAACAGAACGTCTCCGTACTGATGGCCGAGGCCGTCGTTTATATGCTTGAAGTCATCGAGATCTATGAATATAACGGCTCCGCGCCTGCCTGTCATCTTGGCTTCGTCGACAAGTTTGGACAGATCCTTTTCGCAGCACATACGGTTGTAAAGACCGGTAAGGAAATCGGTGAACGCCTGCTGCTCGATCTTGCGCTGGTACAGCCTTCTGTCGGTCACATCGTAGAGCGAATAGAGCATCGCCGCGGATCCGTCGACCCACTCTACCCTCTTGTACATAAGGTCGAACCATCTGCGTTTCTCGGGATAGTAGATCTCGAATGATCCGTTAACGGGATTCTCGAAATCGCCCTTGGAAATGATGTCCCTGAGTTCACCTTCCTGCCAGTCGGAACCGAAGGTATCGGTGTGCATCCTGTTGGCAAAGAGAACCTTGCCTGTGGACTCCTGGGTCAGGTATACGCAGCATCCGACATTGTCGAGGATCTCGGTAACGGATGCAGAATATCTGGAGATCGTACCGTACATAAGTCTTGCACTGATGATGCTCTGCATGATCCTTACGGCATCCCCCGCGAACCTTATCTCATCCATGGTCCAGTTGCGTCTGTGCTTCTTCATCACAAAGCTTGCGATGAAGGTTCCTTCCCCGTTCTCCCTTACAAGGAGAGGATAACTCATCAGCGCCAGGATATCGTACTTCCTTACGCCATAGAGTCCGGGCTGCTTATCCAGTGATGAAGATGAAAGGATAACGGGACCCTCGTTCTTGAACGCATCGACCAGTGGCACCGTACTCTTGGGCGTAAAATCCGAAACAAATCCGGGTGCACTGTACTGAGCGACAACATCCATATTGCCGTCACCGAGTCTGAATATATCGGCTCCGTCAACCTTAAGGTAGTCGGCAACGAGACCCAGCCACTTCTGGAATACGGCTTCGATGCCCTCTCCGGAATCCATGAGCTCAAGAATGTTCTTGGTAGTCTCAAGTGTTATAAGATTGGCATCCGCTTCGTCTCCCGTATAGAGAGACTCATTGTCCTTGTTCTTGGCCGAAGGAGGTGTGAGATAACTCTCTGCTCCCGTCTTCATGAAATCGAGGAAATTGGAGAATTTCTCGGCGGTAACATTGCCGGGGGCTGCAACGATGCATATTATATACATCTTACCGGCGGGTTTAATGCTTACAGCTCCGACTCTTACCATTCCGTCTTCGCTGTCTTCTATATTCTGAATACAGATATCTTCGGGTGTATCATCACCGATATCATCCATCATACGGTCGAGATATTCGCTTCCGATGAGCTGGGACAGTGCACCGGAGCTTACGCGGTCGTTACTGATCTCGCAGAGAGCCATCCTGTTCTTGTCAAGAACTATGGCACTAACTCCCGCAAAGGCGCATATCAGGTCCTGGATCATCTGAAGTTTTTCTCTGTCGATCATCCTGACGGCGGACATAAACACCTCGAAAGATAAATTTGAAGAGCAAAAATAAAGGTCTCAGAGAATTATTGCGTGAAACATTTCCCCCCATCACACAAAAACTGACCTTATCCAATAAAAAATATACCACAAAACCGCGACAAATAAAAGGAATCCGCTAATTAAGAATACATTAAGAACAAAAAAACGGCAGGATATGAATCCTGCCGTTTAATGAACTTATGCGTCAACCGAGTAGTTGGGAGCTTCCTTGGTGATATGGATATCATGGGGATGGCTCTCCTTGAGGGATGCAGCCGAGATCTTGACGAATCTGCCGGTCTCTGTGAGAGTTGGAAGATCCTGCGCTCCGCAATAACCCATTCCTGCCCTGAGGCCTCCGAGGAGCTGGAATACAGTGTCCTCGACAAGTCCCTTGTATGCGACTCTTCCCTCAACTCCTTCGGGAACGAGCTTCTTGGCATTTTCCTGGAAATATCTGTCCTTGCTTCCGTTCTCCATGGCTGCGATGGAACCCATGCCACGGTAAACCTTGTACTTTCTTCCCTGGTAGAGCTCGAACTCTCCGGGGCTCTCCTCACATCCTGCGAAGATCGAACCCATCATACAGACGCTTCCGCCCGCAGCGATGGCCTTTGTAACGTCTCCTGAATACTTGATTCCCCCGTCGGCGATAATGGGGATTCCGTACTCTTTTGCGACAGCGTAGCAGTTCATGATAGCGGTGATCTGGGGAACGCCGATACCTGCGACTACTCTGGTGGTGCAGATGGAACCGGGTCCGATTCCTACCTTGACCGCATCGGCACCTGCTTCGATAAGAGCCTTGGTGCCCTCGCCTGTAGCGACATTACCTGCGATGACCTGAAGATCGGGATACTTTTCCTTGATCATCTTTACACAGTTGATAACATTCTGTGAATGTCCGTGTGCGGAATCGAGAACGATGACATCGACCTTGGCTTCAACGAGAGCCGCAACCCTGTCGAGAACGTTTGCGGTGATTCCTACGCCGGCTCCGCAGAAAAGTCTTCCCTGCTCATCCTTGGCTGAATTGGGATACTTGATGGTCTTCTCGATATCCTTGATGGTGATGAGGCCCTTAAGGTTATAATTTTCATCAACGATGGGAAGTTTTTCTTTTCTTGCTTTTCCAAGGATCTCCTTGGCTTCCTCGAGAGTAACTCCCTCTCTTGCGGTGACAAGGTTCTCGCTTGTCATGCACTCTTTTATCTTCTTGGTGTAGTCTGTTTCGAATTTAAGATCACGGTTTGTGATGATACCTACGAGCTTGCGTCCCTCGGTAACGGGAACACCTGATATACGGAACTTGCCCATCAGTTCGTCTGCATCGGCAAGTGTATGCTCGGGGCTGAGAAAGAAAGGATCGCTTATAACTCCGTTCTCTGAACGCTTAACCTTATCGACCTCTTCGGCCTGTGCCTCGATCGACATGTTCTTGTGGATGATTCCGATACCTCCCTGACGTGCCATTGCAATGGCCATGCGGTGCTCGGTAACGGTATCCATGCCTGCGCTCATAAGAGGAATGTTGAGTCTGATCTTCTTGGTGAGGTTGGTGTGGAGGTCAACCTGATTGGGAATGACCTGGGAATACGAAGGGACCAGGAGAACGTCGTCAAATGTAATGCCGTCTTCAACTATCTGTGCCATGATCTTCCTTTCCGCAGCGAATCTGCTCGTGATTGATGTATAGAAAAATGAAAAATTTTAAAAATGTTATCATCCGGGAAAACAAAAGTCAAGGAACGTTTTCGACAAAAGAAATGACTTTTTTTACCCGCCTTTGCACGTTTAGGACAGCAGGATCAATAGTCGCTGAAAACCCTGGGGATCTTGTTCTTGAAAGCCTTGGCCATCTCCTCATCGAGTGAAAAGAGGATCTTCCTTCCGCCCTCATATACCATCACGTACTTCTTCAGTCCGTTCTCGGTTTCGGGGCAGCTGTAATCCGTGGTCTTCATATTCTGCATATTTCCGAAATTGTCCAGTTTGGAGCTCTTTTCGGGAGCAAAAACCTGAACCTTGTCCACGCTCAGGGTCTCGGCATGCTTTCTTCTTTCCTTGTTAAAGACCTTATCTATCGAGATCTCCCTCTCGATATAGAGGTATTCATATTCGACATCGGTGTACATCGAGCAGAAATATGCCCCTGCGCCGGCAAGGATCGCAAGGATCAGGCCGATCGAAAAGCCAAAGAGCACTGCGACAATGCAGAGGATACAGACGATTATGAGAACTATCTTGCCTGCCTTGGCCGCGGTGTTGGGTTTTCCCGGCACCAGAAATTCGTAATATCCCTTATCCATAAAAACCTCCGAACGGATCTTTCCGAAAAAGAAAAAATATCCCTTTAACTATAATCCGCAGCGGTAAAACTTTCAACAAAAAAGGGCGGTGGAAAGCCCACCGCCCCGTATGTTTATAAAACTTTAATACATTAGTAGATATTGAGATAAGTGCCGCCGGTCGAGGAATTGAACCATACATTGTCAACGCTTGTAGCGATCTTGACGGTCTCTTTTCCGTTGAAGTAGCGGAGCTTGCCCTCCGAGTAGAATACGATCTTCTTGTCGGAGATGCGGTTGATGTCGGAATAGATGGATGAAATGTAACCAAGCTTGACGATCACCTCACCGTTCTTGTCATAGAGTACGGCATCGGCATCATCGAAACAGAGGATGCTTCCGTTGTCATATACAAGTCCGTCGCTGTGGAGGGAAACGTTCTTGAGGACCTTGGTGTTGTCCTTGCCGTCATAGACGTAAAGGTCAGCTTCGGTTCCGTCACTGTTGGTTCCCTTCATGAAATAGACAACGCCGTTCTTAAATGCGCAGAGTGCCTCGGCTTCATCATCAAACTTCTCGTTTACGGTGAAGCTTGTTCCCTTCATATCATAGAGAATGATCTGCTTCTCGTAATTGTCCTTCTTGTCCTTGGTGTAAACAACGATCGCAAAAAGTCCGTCGTCTTCGGAAACGATGGTATCATCGATCCTTCCTTCAACATCAAGGGAGATCTCGGTATCGCTGCCTACGGCGACGAAAAGCTCACCGAATTCTCCGTTGTCTCCGTATCCGAAGATCTGCTCATATGCATCATAAGCATAGCTTATATCGTCGATATGGATCTTCTCTATGGAATCCTCTGAAGGAAGTGAGTATACAGCCATGGGAGTCTTGTCGAGAAGATATACAAGCTCAACATTCGAGCATTCGGATACGAGCTCCTCGCTCTTTCCGTCGTGATAATAATTCAGCGAAACATATCCGGGATCAAAGGTGTACTCCTTGAGAGCTTCCCTGAGATAGATCCTGCTCTGGATCGCATACCACGCTTCCTGCTCTTCATAATAAACGTCTCTTGCGGCATAGAAGGTGTCGCTGTCATAACGGTAGTACTTGTCCGCATTTATATCGTAATAATACTCATTCCAGTCATCGCTGTTCCAAACGTAGTAATAGTCAACGCCGTCATAAGTATAAATGCTGCAGTTGCTCTGCATATAATCGAGAGCATCGTCGTAATTCTTCTTGATCCTTCCCTGCTTGTACTCGTCAAATGCTTCGGTCTCGGAGGAAGGTACGAATCCTGCGGAATACTCGGGATACTCGGGCTCAACCGCATTGTTGTCGTCCTTCTCGTAAGGATCGATGATGTAATCGTAGAGATTGACTTCGCCCTCTACTGACTCGGTGTAATAGAATCCGCTATCGGTCATTGAGCCGATGCTTTCATAATTGTCGCAGATCTCTTCTTCGCTCTTACCGTCGAAGCCTGATACATAGAGCGAATACTCCCAGGTCTCGGTGTCGAGCTTGGTGTAATAAACCTTGTCATCGAGTACGGACTGGATATAACGTACATCGTCGTCGATCTCGGTGGTCTCAAACTTGGAATCCGCATAAACAAGAGTGCTGGTTCCGTCTTCTTTTGTATCCAAAAGAAGGAGAAGTCCCTTGCCGCCGTTTACCAGGCGAACGGAAGTTACATCCTTCTCTACCTCAACAGACTCCTTGCCGTTATAGACCATAAGCTTATCCTTTGAAGTGAGATAAGCAACACGTCCGTCATCAAGGAATCTGAGGCTTCCGAGCTGAACCTTGTCATCGATCTCAACGATCTTGCTCTCATTCTTGCTCTTGTCCTTGCCGAGCTTGGAAACAGCCACCTTGCATAATGTAGCGGTTCCGTCACTGTCGACATCATTGAAGAAATACAGAGTCTTCTCATCATCCGACCATGTTACAAGGCTGTCGGGAACATAGTTTCCTCCGTAATAAAGATCATACAGATCATCATCGATATCTATATCGCAGACTTCGAGAACCTTGGGCTCCTTGGCGGTCGCATCCATGATGACACAGAGAGTGTCTTTGCTTACATATGCAACTACCGTAGAGGTATCGCCCTTCTTGCCCGAGCCAAGTGCCTTGATGCCGATGATGGCAAGAACAACGACTACAAGAGCGGCTGCCGCAATAAGGATTATGGGAAGAAGCTTTGACTTCTTTCCGGATGCCGCATCTGCCTGAGGCTGCGCCTGTGCTGCCTGAGGCTGTGCCTGTGCTGCCTGGGGCTGTGCTGCTTCTTCTGCTTTAGGTGCTTCCTCTGCAGGCTTTTCCTCTGCCTTGGGAGCTTCTTCCGCAGGCTTCTCTTCAGCCTTGGGTGCTTCCTCTGCAGGCTTTTCTTCCGCCTTGGGCTCTTCGGCAGCGGGCTTTTCTTCAACAGGCGCCTCTACCTTCGCTCCGCAGGACTGGCAGAAGACAGCGCCGTCTTCCAGCTCTACTCCGCATTGTTTACATTTCATTTATTTGTCTCCCTTCTTTTGGTGCTGTTAAAACACAGTTATTTTCTTATTTTATAATGAAAATGTCAAATGATGGCAGTCAGGCTCATAAATGCATCAGAGCAGATACAGATAGAAGGACGGCGGCAGGATCCTGGTGACTATTCCGAGGACCGCCAGGTATTTAGCAGGGTCGAAATAAACCGGACACAGGACAAAGCACGCAAAAAGCATGACCGACACGGCAGGAAGGTAGGTTTCGATCCTCTTGAACAGCTTTATGAAAACCACGCTCCATAAGCAGCAGAACAGAAGGAGCAGGATAAAGCAGCCCAGGTCCTTCAATAACGAAACACTTCCGCCGTCAAAATATCTGATGAGCAGAAATGCAGAAACTGCGGGCACGGCAACCGATGACAGTTCATACAGGAACATGCTCAGGGCTCTTTCGTTCTTTCTCAGTGCCCTGTAGAACCTTCCGCTCTCACCGAAGAACGATCCCGCAGAATACAGGCTCAGAATAAAAAGAAGAACCGCGGCCGTTCCCCTGATCGGATCCGACCTGTCCGCAAACATCGCGCTGCTCTCGCCTTCGGGAAGCTCGATGGTTTCATATACAAGTCCGAACACATCATCACTCTCGACGAGGTATTCGTATTTTTCCCTGATATAATCCTTTACTTCGGAAGGATCTTCAAAGATTTCGGCCTCGGCATTTTCGACCATATCCGCATAGATGATCCTGAACATCGCGGCAAATACCGTCTCCCTGACAGCCGCACTCTTTACGGAAAAGTTCGACGTGACCATGGTCACCATCTCCCTTGTATCCTCACCCCGGACTCTTTCCTCCATATCTTCGGGGAAGATAAATCCGCACTCCGCCTGTCCTTTTCTGACCATTTCGCGAAGCAGATCTTCATCGTCCGCTTCGGTATATACGTATGCGGAGACAGAGCCCTCACGGTTTTCAAGAATGCTCATGATCCTGTCGCCGTAATCGCCGGCTTCGTTGAGTATAAGAACCTCCGCGGGCTGTCCGGACGGGATGAACGATTCGTTCACAAGCCAGAGGAGCAGCCACATGAGAAGTATCCACACATATGTGAACGGGCTTTTGAGCTTTGCCTTCAGCATAAGGAAAAGCCTTATCAGGTATTTAACCATGACAGCACCTCCCCTATCGCAAAAAGCACGGCACCGGTTACAAGTTCCCTTACGATTCCGCCGTTAAAAATATCATCTCTCCAGAGCGCGGCAGGCATGAATCTTCCGATATTTACAGCCGTATCCGGCAAAAAGACGGAAGGAACAATGCAGCCTCCGAGCACGAGCATGATCATGAATATGATAAGGAGTATAAGTCCCGAATCTTCCCTGCCCCTGAAAAGACAGTAGACAAAATGCGAAAAACCGCAGATGCAGAAAAGAACGGGGATGACATTCTTAAAGCCGGAAAGTATACCACAGGCTTCAAGTACCGATTCTCCCGAAAGAATGAGTGCTTCACTTTCGCGGGAGATGAGAATATGTGAAAACAGTCTGAGAACGATAAGATATATCGTAAAGATCAGCACAAGCTGGCACATCTGGACAAGGAGTTTGACAAAGCCGGTCTTCACGGGACCCAGTCCGATCCTTCTGAGTGAATGCTCGACACACTTGCTCCTTTTCGAATACAGATATCCGAAACCGGTACAGGTGATCATCACGATCATAAGTCCGGCACATACGGCATAATACGAAACAAGCCCGCTGACATCGAGTGATGTTTCGAAGCTCTCATCGAAGAACTTGGTTCTTTTCAGAAGAGTATCAAAGGCGATGTTCGTCAGGTAATTTTCCATATCGGTCCTGGAGACCTTCATGCCGTATACATATCCCGCATCGGTAACGGCATAGATGCCTCCCTCAACGGTATCGACAAGCGATGTTGCAGTCTCGACAAGTTCACCGAAATTCTTTACTCCGGGTGACATATCGGAAGGAATGAGAATGAGTGCGGGAGGATTGACGCCGTAATTGACTCCCTCATAGAAATTCTCGGGAAGCACGATCGCTGCTCCGAACCTTCCTTCATACACGCCCTCTCTTGCATCAGCTTCATCGGTCAGTTCAAATTCGCAGACCGCCTTTATGGAATCCATTCCTTCGAGAAGCCTTATCGCCATCTTGGACATCGAACCGTCACCGGGCACGGATACAGCAACCCGGACAGGCTCGGAAATACCAAGGCTCTGCAGCAGCACATAGAGTGCCGCCGCAGAGCCTACAGTTATTGCCGATATGATGATAAATGTAGCAAGTCCGCTTATAAATGCACGGACGGCTCTTTTGAATTCTATTCTTATGTACTGTAAAGAATAGTTCATACCTTCATCAAAGATCCGTACGCGTCAGCGGATCAATAGAAATACCACATGAGGTCTTCAAAGTCTTCCATGACATCCATAAGATCGTCGTTATCCTCGAGCTCTTCCACGATATCCATAGCAAGATCCTCAAGATCATCCTCATCAATATTTCCGAGGTCGATCTCTTCACCCTTCTTGGGCTCCTTGATATCAGCCTTGGTGGAGAATGTGATGACTAATGAATCAAAAGGCATATCCTCGCCATAGAACTCCATGGTGTCATAGGTGTACTTGATCTGGTCCTTTGTGATCTCGATGGTGCACTCAAGATTGTACATCTCGTATCCGTCTACCTCGCAGGTCATGGTAAGCTCACCGGTCTTCCTGTTGTAGGAATACTCGAGCTCATAATCATAATCTTCCATCTCGATGGTAGTGGTCTGAACATCGCCCTTGGTCTCACCTTCAATGGTAAGAAGGGTGCCGTCGTCGCCATCAACGTCATAATTGATCTCAACGTTCTGAGCAAGATAATCGCCGCCCTTGAAAAGGATCTCGATCATGTTGTCATCCTCTTCAATACGGATGCAGGCTGCGGTAGCTCCCTTTGAGAAGATGGAAATGGTGGTATCTTCCATATCATCGCATGCATCGATCATCTCGTCGAAGATATCGTCAAGGTCAAGATCCTCACCGACAAGATCCTCGATGATCTCGAAATCATCGGAATTCTCTTTGTAGAAATCATTCCAGAGCTTCTGATAGCCCTCGATCCATTCAACAACAAGATCCTCGGTGATGACTGCCTGATACTCTTTGCAGGTAACGCTCTTTCCGTTTACGGTAAAGGTTTCCTTGGCACCTGTCTTCTTGAAATCAAGATCGTTTGCAATGTCCTTGAAATAATCGATGTTCTTCTCGTAGAACTTCTTTACAAGATCGGAATTGTCATTCATGAATCCGATCATAGCATTGAAATCCTCGACATCAACGCCGTAATCCTCAAGTGTCTCCATAAGGTATCCGTCGTTCTTGTCGTTGGAATAATCATAAAGGAAGAGATAATCTCCGAGAACGGGGCATGTAGCCTTGATATTCTTCTCATCGATATATCCGGTAAATTCGGTGGTGAAGCCCGAATAGGTTACGGTTGCATAAGCGCTTCTGGTATGTGAGCTGCCGTTGCTTGCGAAAGATACGTTGAACTCAAGATCTTCAACTTCACCCTCTACGGTATAGGTGAACTGTCCGAAGGGATCGAACTTGAAATCCTTGGATGCGTCGGTAAGATACTCACCGTCATAAGCATTGATCAGTGTGTTAACGAGTGAAACCTTTCCGCCGAGATTCTTCATTGCGAAAACAACGCCCACAACGAGAAGTACGACAACAGCCGCAATGATACCAATGACTGCTCCGATGGGAAGTCCCTTCTTAACCTTCTCGCCCTGAGGTGCAGCGGGTGCTGCCTGGAACTGGGGCTGCTGAGCCTGGAACTGAGGCTGCTGAGCCTGAGCATAAGCCTGCTGAGCCTGCTGTGCTGCGTCTGCAGCGGGTGCTGCTGCCTGTGCCGCCTGTGCCTGAGCCTGAGCCGCTCCTGCCTGTACCTGGGCCTGTGCTGCCTGTGCCTGCTGTACGGCATCTGCGGCGGGTGCTGCTGCCTGCTGGGGTGCAGCGTTCTGGATCTCGTCACCGGGATCCATTATCTTTTCGCCTGTGTTTGGATCAAAATGCATTTACTTTTCCTCCCTAAAATCTTTAAGTAATCCATCCTCAATAAGAAGACATACGGACGAGTCCGACATTTCATCGGAATCGTGGGTAACAGTGATAATAATACCGTTCATGTCACGGTATTGCCTCATCCATTTCCGCACCTCGGTGCGGTAATAGATATCAAGTGCGGCGGTGGGCTCATCCATCAGCATAACAGGCGGCATATGGACGCATGCACAGGCTATTGCGACTCTCCTCTTCATTCCACCGGAAAGCTTCGATACCTGCTGCTTAAGGATATCCTCAAGCTGGAACATCTTAACCGCTTCATCCTCCGGTCTGCACTTTTTGCCGGACCAAAGGGACATATTGTCCGCAACGGATAATTCCTCGATCAGAGGATTCTCCTGCGGGAGATAGCCTACCGTATGTGAGAACCCGGCACCGGGGCTGAGCTTCTTTCCAAAATAAAGAACGTTTCCGGAATCGGCTTTCAGCAGGCCCGCCATTATCTGCATAAGAGTACTCTTGCCGCAGCCGTTTCTTCCCACCAGTGCGATCTGCTGTCCCGGAGAAGCCGTAAAACTTACTCCATTAAGTATGTTTTTTCTGCCGTATGATTTACATACATTAGTGACTTCAACCATTTGATCACCCACACACATTCAAAATTATATTTGTTTTCGGGCTATCTTGCAATAATATTCTCAAATATATATAATAAGTTATCAGAAAATATGGTCAATTTTGCCAAATCATGTGGCAAATCACGATACCTATGATTACAAGGGGGATCAATAATATGAATTGTCCAAATTGTAAAGCCGAAATCTCAGATGATATGAAATTCTGCATCAAATGCGGAACCAAAATAGATACACCGGCACCTGCCCAGAAACCAACGGAAGCCATGGCACAGATACCCAAGGTGGATCTCGCCAAGCCGGCCGCTCCCGCTGCTCCCGCTCAGGATAAGCCTGCGGAAGCTCCCAAGGCAGAAGTGCCCGCTCTGAGTGCGCCCCAGGACAATCCCGCGGAAGCTCCCAAGGCAGAAGTGCCTGCTCAGAATGCGTCTCAGACCAAGCCCGCGGAAGCTCCCAAGGCAGAAGCTCCCGCTCAGAGTGCGCCTCAGGACAAGCCCGATGAGAAAGCAGGATCTGCTCTCTGTGCCAAGTGCGGTGCTCCTTTAAAGGAAGGAACCAAGTTCTGTACAAAGTGCGGCGCTCCCGTAGCAAGTGAAGCACCCGCTTCTCAGCCGGCCGGAACCGCTCCCAAGTATTCGGGATTTGCATCCCTCGGTTCGGGCGCACCTGCCCCGGCTGCTGCTCCCGAAGCAGTCACCACCGAAAAAGAAAAAAAGAGCCCTTTCTCCAAGGGTCTCATAATCATAATCATTCTTGTCATCGCGGCACTTATAGTCGCAATCCTTCTTGCCCTCAAGAGTATGGGCGTATTCTCAGGCGGCAGGCAGGACAGCCATGTCAGCCAGAGCACCGGGGATGACAAAGATGAGAACGAGGACGAGGATGAATCCGAAGAGGAGGATCCCGAAGTCATCGCTGAAAGAGAATCAGAGATCGAAGAGATCAAGGACCAGATCAAGTCCTATGTAAAGGAAGGCGATAAGTCGGAAGGCATCTCCTCCTCATATCCCGCCGCTCTCGATCTGTATATTAAGCTTGCCAATGAGTACGATATGGCAGAAGACATCTCCAAGGAATGTGATGATATCTTCAGCAGATACGCCGATCAGGTAAGACATTCCGTTTCACTTCTCGACGAACAGTATGTAAGTTCAGACTTATACATCCAGTCCAGGATCTATTATGACGAGATCATGAAGTATGTCGACAAGCTTGAAAAGGCGGGAATCAAGATCCACTCGGAGAGCATAGTAGAGGAAAGCGATAACCTCATCGAGGTATACCGCGAAAAGTACATCCTTGCCATCAACGAGATAGCCTCCCGCGATAACTGGTCAAGGGATGAGGCCTGGGAGCTTATGGAAGATGCCGCTTCCCTGGTAGATGACGACGGAAAACAGATACTCTTCGATCCGGATGACCTCGATGACCCCTTAAGACTCCGTTATGTCTTCTCACTTGCATGGGTCACCAGAAAGCATATCGAGACAGGCATCAAGGATAAGACCATGACCGCCGAGGATGCTCTTGATGAGATAGACAAGGTTCTCAAAGAGACCGATTACAACCTTCAGCTCATCTATGACGGAATCTATTACTGCGGCCAGGCCGGAATAGATCCCACTCCTTATACCCAGGCATTTAACACCATTATGGAAAAACTCGGTGAAAACGAGGGAATACTTATCATCCTCGATCCCACCCAGGCAACCGACACCAATATAGACCTCAATCATTTCTGGGCATTCAATGATATCAGTTCCGGAGCAAACCCCGATTTCCAGGTAAGCACGACCAACGGAACAACCGCTGAGACCAGAGCATGGATCAGGGAAAACATCAGGATCAACAGATAATGCCTTCAGAAGAAAAAGAAAACAAAAAAGAAAAATCTGTAAGCAAAAAGACTTCGGCCGAAAAAAAGGACAGCGGGAAAACCGTTAAAGAAAAGCCCGTAAAGAAGAGAAAAAGAAACCGCGACAAAGAGGTGACTATCATCCTTTCCGCGATACTTGCCGCTCTCACGATCGCCGGGCTGATCCTTTTTTTCATCATGCCCGATCCCTATGCGGAAATCCCGCAGCAGGAAGAAATCTCTGAAGTTCCCGAACCCGAACCGGTAATACAGGAACCCGAAGAGGATCCAATCCCCATTCCGGCACAGCCCGCCATATCCTATCCGGCTCCCGCATATGACTTCATTGAAGAGAATGTCTATGTCGAAGTTCCCGGACTTGAGCATGAATACACCATCGCCTGGGTCTCCGATGTGCATATGATCTCGGATTTCAAAGCAGGTGATGTCAGTGAATCATCTCTTGAAACAGTCCTTAACAGATACGAGACTCTGTCCATAACTCCCGACGGCTTTCACGGCAGGGAGCTCTGGCCGATGATCATCGACTATCTCAATTACAATGATTTTGACGCCGTCATCTTCGGCGGCGATATTATCGACTACTGCAGCACCTCCAATATGGATGCCCTCTCAAGAGGAATTGGCAGACTCAAGTACCCCGATGACCGCATTCTCTACATCAGGGCGGACCACGACTACGGAACCTGGTACAGCGACGGAAGCACGGGCTTCGACGATTACAAAGCCGCCGAGCTTCACGCGGCTATCGACGGGGATGACAATACCCGTAAATACATCGACTTCGGCGATCTGATAATTGCCGGAGTAAACAGATCAACAAATAAGCCCGGCGAAGACCAGATAGAGGTCCTGACCGAGCTTTACGGCAGAGGGGTTCCCGTTATCGCGGCAACCCACGTTCCATATTTTTCACAGGTCGATCCTTCACTCGAAGAGCTTTCCATGCTCGTAAGAAACAGGATCTATTATTGGAATCCCGGAGGCGAACTCTACGGGATAGATGATGAAACGGCGAAGATCCTGAATCTGGTCTATGCCGATGATTCGCCCTGTCAGATCGTCCTTGCAGGACATCTTCACGCCGCCTGGGAAGGCGAGCTCACTCCCGGAGGACTCAGGGAGCATATCTTCTCTCCCGCATTTATGGGAGTCATCGGTGTGGTCCACGTCGTACCGGAAGGCGAAATGCCCTGATCAGGGGAATTTCGTTCCCAGGATTATATTTCCGAAGGGATCTTCCGCGAAGGTGACTGCAAAATCTTTGTATCCCCCGCCAAGCCCCATAAATCTGGCAAAATAAACGCCTGCTGCAGGAGTAAGGTAATAAGGGACAGCTGAACCCTTAAGCCCTCCGAGCAGTTCATTTACGTCCTCATACTGTCCCGGATAGTAGAATCCTCCGAGACTGCAGCTTCTGAAGACGCTTGCTTTACTCTGATCACCGAACCTGTCTGATGAAGTGGTCAGGTAATAATGTGAGCCTATATGTGCTACCTGAACAACTCCGCCAAGCTCATCGGATACGGGATAAACTCCCGTAAGCGCAAATGTTCTCTTGTTGACGGATATTATGCCTCCGGCTCCCTGGGAGCAGAGAAGGATATTGTTTCCGTCTATCGTAAATGACCTGGTGTAAACACCGTACAGATAATCAAGCCTTTTTACCCTGTCAAGCCTGACTGCAAATCCGTTTGCGGGTCTCTTGTATATATACATTTCCCCGGTATAGGAACTCCATACATAGAATGAAGCACTCGACGGATCATATACGCAGTAATGCGGTCTTATACCCACATTCTCAAAACTCTGAAGTTCTATGAATTCACCCGTAGTAAGCCTTGTATATGTAACGACCCTGTTATTGTCCGTATCGGTAACAAGATAGATCACTCCGTCCGAGCAGATGCTGTGGGGCTTATTGAGGTCATCGGCCATGACCTTCCAATGGGAAGTATTGGTCCCGACATTCTCGGGCTCCGCATAGATTACGCGATCGTGATAGCAGTCAACCGTAAAATACAGACCGTTCAGATATGTGGTCTGGGTCGAAACATAGGTGGATTCATATTCGTTATAGCGGTTCGGGAAAACAGCACCCATTCCTAGTCCGGGTGCCGCGCTTGCCTCGGCGGGTACGGCAAGAGCCATCACCGCTGCAAGCATGAGTCCCATTCCTGCTTTGATCAGTTTATTCATCATAGGGCATGCCCCTTTCAAAACGTTTATATAATTATATCAGAACGGGACTCTTTCTTAAACCTCCTATCTGAGGATCGTGACCAGTTCGTCGAGCACGGTTCCTTCGCTGCCCAGCATACATTCCGTTTCCCATGTCAGGCTCTCACCGTCTTTATACGCCGTTATGCGCACTCTTATGACATCACTGTCATAATCGAGCGGAACGGTAAACTCCGTTCTTTCTTCAAACATATAATCGGGGAAAGGCACTCTGACCCTGACGGCCTTGATGTCCTCAGGCAGATCCGCTTCGTTTCCGTCCGTCACATACAGCGTATCAAAGCAGGACAATTTTTCATTTTCAAACGAAACCAGAACCGCACCCGGATAACCCCATACGTCCGATACCACATATCCGCTCTCACCCCTTTTTATGATCCTGTCACCGTCCGGTGTGATGAGCGGACCGGTCAGTTCATCAAGGCACCTGCATATCCTTCCGGAAACATCCAGCTCATGAAGGCACTCCGAATATGCTATCCCCCTGTTTCCGACATTATCCTCGGATGTGACGGATATAATGAAATCACCGTTAAAAAGCATATTTTCAAAAAGCGGTTCCGTGCTGCCCCCGTCTATTTTCAGTTCCATCGAAAAGCTTTTACCCGTCGCGGTGAATGTGCCTTCCGATCCGTTGTCGATATTCCGTATCCTTATCTCAAATCCGTCCTTTGCTCCGGAGCATTCATCTCTTACGAACAACTCTATCGATACGCTCTCGCATCTCCTGTCTATGACGTATTCCGCAAGGACATTGGATACATTGCATACGGAAAGATCCTCGGGATTTCCTCCGTTAACGGATACATAGCACATCGGAGCGGTTGCGTCTCCTATCAGGGTTATCCCGTTCATCCTGTCCTTTTCCGTGTCACTGCGGATCATCCGTTCACCTTCTCCGAAAGTATGAGCTCCGGCTTCAAGTCGGGCCGATGCTCCGGGATAGATAAATATTTCGCCTTCAAAGGAAGATACAAATTCTCCGGTAAAGGAAAGACTTCTTCCGTTATCGCTTCTGACCGCGGTGCAATCCGGAGACGGAACCGGATAAAAAGCCGCAGTCCTGCTCAGCGCGTCAGATGCTACGGTCTGTTCCGAGATCCCGGTATCACCGCAGGGAAATCCGTATTCCGCATATTCACTCATGCTCATATAAAAGGATGCTTTATCTATCTGATACCCCTGTCTTGCATATCCGGCTATGTATGAAGAATGCTCCAGGTAAAAGGGAGTTTCCGCATCCGCCCTGAAATAATATACATCTCCGGATCCGAATACATTATCTCCTTCCCTTATCACCAGTTTTTCCGTGACAACGGGATAAGGGATATATGCATTCGGGCCGTCGACCGCCATGCTGAATACTTCACTTGCATTCCCCGCACGGTCTACCGATATGATATGGATGTATCTGTCGCTTCCGTCGGGTATAAAGCTTTCACTCCGGCTGTATAGGTTCTCCCATGACGACTTAGCGTACCACTCCGTAAAATATGCATCCGGCGAAGAACCCGATATCCCCGCCCACGGAGATAAGATGAATGATCCCATATTCTTCACCCTCTCCGAGGTCGCCGACTTATATATATCGATCAGATAGTAATAACCGTATACTCCCGTTGTGATGCACAGTCTTCTTACATCGGTCTGTGCGTAAATTTCCTCTGTGCCTGCCAGATCAGACGCCCTGTAGGCTCTTGCCATATATGAATATTCGGTTCCCACATCCTCAGGCATTCTCCAGAATACACGTACCAGTCCCGAGGACTCATCATACTCAAGACCCGCGGTATCTATCACGGCAGGTGCATCCGCATCGGGAGAATACACTGTTTTATCGGATGACCCGTAGTATCTGACCAAAGGTTCCCTTATTATGCAATAACCCGACCTTTCGCCGTCATCATCCGGATATATACACTCCCCGTGAACGGACAGCCGGTGATCTCTGTACAGAAGATCACCCGGATCAAAAGAAGTATCGCATCCGCTCGGCTCACCTCCTTGTATGTTCACGATACAGGTTATGGTCGCGTGCCCGTTTCCTCCGCACACACCGGTTGCCATGGTACCGTTCTCCACGCCTCCGATATAGCCGCTTCCGCCTCCGCCTCCGCAGCCGTATGATTTGCCGTCGGCCGCACCGCCGCCTCCGCCGTACCAGCCTCCTCCGCCGCCTCCGTTAGTGACCATCGGATAACCGACACCATGCCAGTCATAACCGTCCCCGCCGTATCCGAATCCGCCTGCTCCTCTCCGCCATCCGGTTCCTGCTGAAGTCTGGCTTCCTCCGCCGGCACTGCTTTCTCCGTCCGGCCAGGGTGAGATTCCCGTTCCTCCGGTAAGACCTCCTCCCGCTCCGGATGTTGCATTGGCGCCGGCACTTCCGCCGCCTCCGCCTGCCACGATCAGTATACTGTCACGGCATCCGGAAAGATCTCTGAGCACACCGTCCTCATATGCAATATGCGTTGCTCCGCCCCCGCAGCCGCCATGACCGCCGTAAGCATCTCTTCCTCCTCTGCCGCCTCCGTTATATCCGTTCATCCCACCGACGCAGACATAAAGAATGCTTCCTTCTTCGAGATGAACATCCCCCCGTGCATAGCCGCCGTTCCCGCATACATTTCTTCCCTCCGTATTGGGCGAGCCCCTCGCTCCCCATACTTCAAGTGTGTAATCGCCCGTTGCTTCTACGGTGTAAGCCAGCACTTCTCCGGAATAGAGAAATTCATCTTCTATGTTCAGCTCATGATCCGCACCTTTTCCTCCCGAACACGACAATACCTTTTTACCGTTGATCTCTATATATGATCCCTCTCCTCCGGGACATATCACTCCGTCTTCACTCTGCGAGGTTATTCCCTGCTTTCCGGTATAAATCCTTACCGCATCCCCCTCATGCAGCAGTATCCCGCAGGAGGAATACTCTCCGTTTTCTCCGGCATAACTCCCGAATGATGCACCTGCTCCGCCCCAGAGTTCGAAGGTATAAATGCCGGTACGCGTTACTTTATAATCCTGTACTTCACCCTCCGTACAAAAGGAACGGACGCATGGCTCCGTAACTCCGGAGACATTTTCCGTTACCGCTTCGGTCCATCCTCCTTCATTTCCCGGTCCCGATATGTAATATCTGAAAAGGTCGTAGCCGGAAAAGCCCGGAATACCCAGGCGGGTAAGACCGTCATAACGCATCTCTCCAAAGTCCGGGTTTCCCATATAATCCGGAACAGCTTCAAGATCAAGACTTTTGAAACACGCATACAGTTTTGTGTCATGATCCGTATCGAACAGATCTCCGCACGTTCCCGCAAAATGCTCCGGAGAAAGATCGGGAGCCGTATACCAGCCCGTAAATACAAAACCGGGATAAACAGCGTCCGGAAGTGTCACGGGAACATTCGCCCACTCGGCGGTAAATTCATCAATGCTTCCATCCTCCTCCGACGAATGGACATAAGTAAACCTCCCGTCGGACATCTCATCCTTTATGCTTCCGTGAAGATCACCGTATCTCCACCCGTCAAATACCGTGTCCGTCCGTATCGGGCCGGTTTCCGGGCCTCCCATCATATCAAGTTCGATCACATAACCTTTGGGGTGTGAAAGAAGTGCGGGATCGACAACGGTTTCATACATATAACCTTTATCAAAGCAGTTGGATCCTCTGACTATTTCTCCGTCATATACACCGTCATACGCTCCGCGTTCATCCCTGAATCTTCCGCCCGATATCAGAACGGCACTGTCACATTTCATCCATACCGCATATAAAGTGATGACGGAATCGTTCGATTCATCACCGGTTCCGCCCAGACTCCCGAAGCTGTCTTCTATCATTTCCCTGGTGCTCAGATCATCAAGAACCTTTTCGCCGTCCGGTGTAATACTCCATCCTGCGAAAACATATCCCGGATTGAAGAAGCAATTTTCGCGTAAGTTGTCTTCGCTTCTCACGGGATTGCCTTCATATTCACTGCTTCCTCCGTAATAGAACACGGAATCTGGCATGGTTCCGCTCAGGGCCCCGTTTCCGTTGTAGCGAACGGTATACCTGTTATACGAAACAAAACATTTGCATATATGCACATCAAGAGGCCTGTCATTCTCAAGATTATCGCCCCTTTTCGGGCAGAAGAATATATACTGCGTCGGATAGATCTTCGCAAAGTCTCCGCTTCCCGAAAACAGGTATCCTATATTTGCGACACAAGTGTCATTTGTATATACATAACCCGTAAGCGGCTGTCCGCAATCTGCACAGTAAGCTATCCAGCCGGAATCGTATTCCGAAAGACATTTCGTATTCGGAAGTTCGTTTATCCCGTAATACTCATATTCCCTGCATGCCTCGAACGGTCCGTGTATGCAGCGTGCTTCCCGGTGGGACAGAACCCATCTGCCTACCGGGACAACAGAATCCGTTATCGGTTTCGAATAATAATGCTGCCCCGGTTTCAGTTCTCCCTGAATTTCCTTTCTTCCGATCACTCCCCGCGGGATCACTGTGGTACCCTCGGCCGCCCTGTAAACACTGCCGTCAGTCGAAATATATGTTCCGTATGAAGACAGTTCACATCCTTCAGGATGTACGGTGGTCCATGCAATCCCCCTGCTTCCCTCATAAAATCTTATGTAAGGATTTTCCATATATCCTGCCATAACACTTTCAGGACTCGGAAGGCGCACGGCATCAAAGTGAAGTCCATCAACAACAAAAGTCACTGCGGAAGCCGCCATGAGAACGCTCACCGGGGATATCAGCTTTATCAGGAATGCAGCAAGTATATTCTTTGTTTTATTTTTTCTTTTTCCGATATTCAAATTCACACCTCCGTTTCAGGGCACAAAAAAACGGAGACCGATATCTTCTCCGTAAAAGAGAAAATATAAGTCTCCGTATTTGACAGTTTTGCTTTCGAATTATGTCAGACTATATCACAGTTTTTTTATTCTTTCAATAGCCTCTACGGTATTCTCGTAAGTGCCGAATGCGGTAAGTCTGAAGAAGTGCTCTCCGCTGGGACCGAAGCCCGATCCGGGAGTTCCGACAACATGAGCGGTATCGAGAAGGTGATCGAAGAATTCCCAGCTGGTCATTCCGTTCGGAGCCTTGAGCCAGATGTAGGGAGCGTTCACACCACCCGAAACCTGATAGCCGGCATCCTTTAATCCTTCGTAGATGACCTTGGCGTTGTTCATGTAATATGCCACCTGCTCTTTAAGCTGTTTTCTTCCCTCTTCGGAATAAACCGCTTCGCCGGCTCTCTGGATGATGTAGGGAGCGCCGTTGTACTTGGTTCCGTGACGTCTTGCCCACATGGGATGAAGGGGAGTATCGCCGGCCTTGAGATCCTTGGGGATGACGGTGAATCCGAGTCTTACTCCGGTGAAGCCCGCATTCTTGGAGAACGATCTGAACTCGATCGCACAGGTTCTTGCACCTTCGCACTCATAAATGCTGTGAGGAACATTCTCCTCGGAAATGTATGCTTCGTATGCAGCATCGTAAAGGATGATCGCACCGACCTTATTCGCATAATCAACCCACTTCTGAAGCTGATCCTTTGTGATCGCTGATCCGGTGGGATTGTTGGGGAAGCACAGATAGATAAGATCCGGAGTTTCGGTGGGAAGCTCGGGAGCAAATCCGTTCTCTTCAAGGCAGGGCATGTAAATTACATCCGACCATGTCTCGGATGCGGGATCCCAGGTTCCGGTCCTGCCTGCCATTACGTTTGAATCAACGTAAACGGGATATACGGGATCGCATACGGCGATCTTGTTATCGGTGGAGAAGATCTCCTGGATATTTGCACAGTCAGACTTGGCTCCGTCGGAAACAAAGATCTCATCTGCTGAGATATCGCATCCTCTTTTCTTGTAATCGGTATCAGCGATAACGTTTCTGAGGAACTCATATCCGAGATCGGGAGCGTATCCCCTGAAGGTATCCTTGTTACCCATCTCATCAACGGCTGAGTGAAGTGCACTGATGATGGCGGGTGCAAGAGGCTGTGTAACATCACCGATTCCGAGTCTGATTATCTTCGCTTCGGGATGAGCCTCCTGATATTCTCTTACCTTTCTTCCCACAGTTGAAAAAAGATAGCTTCCGGGAAGTTTCAAATAGTTGTCGTTGGCTTTGACCATTTTCTTTCTCCTCTTTATTTATTTCTCTATGTTCAGCGCTCTGCTCTTTTTCAGGATCTCCTTCAGCCTTTCGGGTCCGAAGATGTAATCCTTCTCGCAGAAATCGCAATGGATCTCGGCATCCTTGTTTTCTTTAATCAGCGCGACGATCTCTTTTTCACCGAGACTGATGAGAGCCTTCTCAACTCTCTCATCGGAGCAGTCACACTTGTAAGCACAATCGTAAACCTCATTGAAATTAATATCGAGTCCCTTTAAGACCTCGCCTATCATATCCTCGGGAGTGAGTCCATCGTCGAGCATTTCGGTAACACTCTTCAGGCTCTTAAGGTTCTCTTCAATGACAGCTATTACATCGTCACCCGCATCGGGCATTAGCTGGATGATGAATCCGCCCGAGCATCTTACGGTGTTGTCCATGTTCATGAGAACACCGAGTCCTACAGACGAAGGAGTCTGCTCGGAAGCCGCAAAATAATAAGTCATATCCTCGGCAATCTCACCTGTCTGAAGTGTTGTCCTGCCGACATAGGGTTCCTTCAATCCGAGGTCCTTTACGACTATCAGGTCTCCGTTACCGATGGCACCCGATACGTTCAGATGACCGTTTGCCTTCGCGGGAAGGATCACATCGGGAACCGGTGTATATCCCTTGACATTGCCGTGGGAATCTGCGCACACGGTCAATCCTCCGGATGGTCCGTCGGACTTGATCTGTATCGTCAGCTTGTCCCCGTCACCCTTCATCATTATGCTCATCATCGCAGCGGCGGAAAGCATTCTTCCGAGTGCGGCGCTCATAACGGGACTGGTATTGTGAAGACGTCTCGACTCCTCGCAGATGTTAAGAGTTGTGCAGGCAAATGCCCTTATGTGGAAATCCGCAGCGGTTGCGGAAACAATGTAATCTTTTTGACACTTTTCGTTTATCATTTACTTTCCGGTTTCTTAAGGACCGCATAGATCCTTTCGGTTTCATCTCTCACCTCTCCATCCGTATCGGAATCGGAGATGAGCATTATCTCAAGCCCTCTCTTTTTTGCAAGGCGTTCTATGTCTTCCTTTTCGATGCCGCGCTGGAGATGGGTTTCCTCCGCACGTTCATAAAGTCCGTCTTCCCTTTTTATAAAAAGAGTAAGGTCATATTCGTTGACGTTCTCATCCTCATCATAGTAATTGTCCCAGATAAAAGAAACGTCATCTCCCGCTTCAGCGATGGTGGATTCGCCGATGGACTCCCTGTATTTATACGATGTATTGCAGTCAAATATAAATACGCCGCCGGGATATAGGAAATTGGAAACGCCGCCGAAAGCGGCTTCAAGTTCTTCATCCGAAAGAAGATAGTTCAGACTGTCACAGACACAAACGGCAGTACCTATTGTCGAATAAAGGTCGAGCTCGCATATATCCTGGTTCAGGTACATGATGCCCCGCTCTTCGTCGGAGGTCTGTGCCCTCGAGAGCATCTCGGAAGAAATATCCACACCGAAGACATCATAACCTTTATCGAACAGTTTTCTCGTAACAACGCCGGTCCCGCATGCGAGATCCGCCACAAGATCCCTTTCGCTCGCGAGGATCCTCTCTTCCTCCGATGCAGCTTCGTCCCTGTCTCCGGATGTTTTCGAAACACCGTACTTTCTGATGTCACGGTCTATCCTTTCAACCCACTCATCATACGGAACTTCATTCATCAGTTCGTCATAAACCGAAGCAAATGCCTGATATGAATTTGTTAAGCACATTCCATCAGAACTCATAGATCAATCCGTCTGTCAAAAGGTATCGTCTATCTTCAGAAAATCGCACTCGAGACAAGAGTGGAAGCAACTCCCATTATCACACCCGCAAGAGCAACTCCGAGCATGACGGCTGTAATACTCTCCTTAAACTTCATATCGAGAAGTGAAGCTGCAAGTGTTCCGGTCCATGCTCCGGTGCCGGGAAGAGGGATACCCACAAAAAGGAGAAGCGCAACAAAGAGTCCGCGTCCGGCTTTGGCCTGAAGTTTCTCTCCGCCCTTATGGCCTTTTTCCAGGCAGAAGGTGAAGAACTTGCCGATCACCGGCTTATCCTTTCCCCATTCAAGAACCTTTCTTGCGAAGAAAAAGATGATCGGAACAGGAAGCATATTTCCGATTGCTATTATCACATACCCGAGAACGATATTGAACTCAGGATTCATTCCCCTGAACCAGTATGCTATAGGTATGGCTCCCCTGAGCTCGATAAGAGGTATCATCGAGATAATGAAGCATCCGAAATACTGTGTCATCGTATTTTGCACAAATGCCTGTGCAATGGTTTTTGCCAAAGAACCCATTTATATTTCTCCAATCAAATTAACAGATTATTTCATTCCCAAAATGTCTCTGAGGTTTGCGACAAGAGTGTCACATTCTTCGTCCGTGCCTACAGTTATCCTTAGGTACTCGCTTATACGAGGCTTATTCCAATATCTGACATAAATATTTCTCTTTTTAAGTTCAGTGAAGATATACTCCGCGGATACGGAAGCATGCTTTGCGAAAATGAAGTTGGTCTTGGAATCCTGGAATTCAAAACCGAGTTCCCGCAGATCTGCTTTGAGCTTCTCCCTGGTCTTGACGATCTTCGCACAGGTAGTCCTGAAATATTCGTCATCCTTAACGGCCTCAACACCGAGTGCAAGGGTAAGGGATGTCATCGTGTATGAGTTGAATGAATATTTGACATCGTTAAGATATTTGATCATGGTATCGGAACCGATAGCATATCCTATACGGAGGCCGGCCATGGATCTTGACTTGCTGAAGGTCTGGATGATGAGAAGATTATCGTATTCGTCAAGGAGCTTAAGTGCACTCTCGGCACCGAAGTCCACATATGCTTCGTCAACTATGCATACGACATCGCGGTTCCTGTCAAGTACCGCCCTTATGCCGTCAAGTCCCATGAACACTCCGGTGGGAGCATTGGGATTGGCGATGATAACGCCTCCGTTTTCCTTCGCATAATCTTCGGGAATGATACGGAATTCCTCATCGAGGGGGATCTGCTCATAGGGAATCCTGAAAAGATCGGCCCATACATCATAGAAGGAATAAGTAATATCCGGAAAGAGTATCTTCTTATCGGAATTAAAAAACGTAAGAAAAGCCATCGCAAGAACGTCATCGGAACCCACTCCGACAAAAACCTGCGAGGGCTTTACATTATACTTTTCGGCGAGCACGTTCACCAGTGATGAACATGTCGGATCCGGATATTTTCTTAAAAGTGATACGTCATATCCCTTTAAAAGGGCTTCCACCCCGGGTGCGGGGGGATAGGGATTCTCATTGGTGTTGAGCTTGATAACTGTCCCGACAGGCTGTTCGCCCGGTACATAAGGTACTACTTTTCTGACATTTGATTCCCAGTTCATCCTCTTGCCTCTATATCCTTTGCGAACTGCACACCGACCTCCGGCATGCCCATCGCATTATAAACTCTCTTTAATCCTTCGGCGGCATCCTTTCCCGAAGAAGTGATTACCACTGCAGGGATAGTTTCGAACGCCGCATTATAGAACCATATGGCTGCTTCTTCAAAGTCCTGGATCCTCTCATAGAAAAGACCGAGCTCCAGGCATACTTCGGACGAAGGATCGCTCGCCATCAGTTTGGTTATATACTTGAAAAACATGACAATATCGCCGTGGATCCTCGCGGTATGTGAGATGACAAGGCAAGCCTTGTTCACACAATCGGGATCCATCTCGACATCGGCTGCGCATGATACGAAATACGGAAGGGAATTTCTGAAATCATCCTCCGTTCCCGCAATAAAGAGCTCCCTGACATACATATCAAACAGTCTCTTGCTGAGCTTGCCGCCGCCGAGAGTAGCCTTGGAGAAAATCTCCAGATCCCTTTTGCCGTGGTTTTCTTCGGGCATATGGGTTATGACTATCTCACTGTCATATACTATCGGGTCGAGCCTGACCATCTCATGGACGGGCTCCTGCCATACGAACTGTCTGAGACGCTTGAACATCTTGGGACGGAGTTCCTCGTCGAAGTTATATACGGTCGAATGGCTGAGCTGGTTTCCGTAACGCATCTGCACGATCTCCACCTCATCGGGGAGCATGGTCTTAAGAGCCATGAACTTGATACGGTTGGCCTCATCGATGACCTCATCTGCATCGGCCGAGTAGATATAATCCATTGTCGCTTTCGAAAAAGCAAAATTCCTCGCATCGGAAAAATCTCCGGTCCAAGTGAAGTCATATATCTTGTCCGTATATTTTGCGGCTATCTCTTTGGTCTTGTCGGAAGAGCCGGTATCGACTATTACGATCTCATCCATAAGATCCCTGATACTGTCCAGACATCTCGCAAGGATCTTCTCTTCGTTTTTGACTATCATTACGCAGGATATTGTCATAACACATGTCCTCCCCACAGACACAGCAAAACAAATCACCGTCTAAGGCTAAAAATCTGCATACATTGCTATTTTATCATATTTTTCAAGATTTTACACAAAAATAGCGGGCTCTCCGCCGCAGAGAGCCCGCCTGAAAAATCTCTATTCGGATAAAGCTTCCTCGTTCATCCCATCAATAAGTCCGTCGGAATGAAGCCTGATCTCCTTGTTCAATTCCCTTACTTCCTCTATTGTACGGCATTTGTCAGTTGCCGTAGTAATAAGCCAGGTTATGAACTGCAATTGTTTATTGGTCAATTCTCTCACCATAACCTCTCACCTCCGTGAGCAGGTCCTTTCCACAAAATTTTGATCGAGCCTCGAAAAGTACCTGCTTTCGAGGCAATGATAACATGTAAACAATGATTCATCAACATATCAGCGGTATGACAATGTACAGGATGATTGCAGAGATTATGAACGTTACCGCAATATACGGAATAAAAGGAACCGGTTCTTTCAGTTTGAGCCCGCAGGCGATATTTCCGCGCAGAATCTGCACGACCACAAGCATCGCCAGTGCCAGGCTCATATGCAAAATATGCCCTTCAAGGCCCGCACCAGTCAATATCAGATAAACTGCACAACAGGAAAAAGCGTGACTGTCGGCTCTTCCGTACGCCCTGCTCATGATAAGTTCCTGGATGACGATCACGGCAATACATTCCGCAATAGCGGCAGGCCCCGTATCCTTTTCGCAAAAGAACATCATTAACAGACCGGCGGAAAAGATCCACCAGACCGCATTTGTCACGCTCTTTGTCCGTATATCCTGAACCGATGCAATGATCAGGGACACTGCGGCGAATATCGTGGCTATAATGTCAGGCATCGCCTTAAACGTGTACATAACCTGCTACCCGCAACGCTTGACCACGTAAAGGTTCCCGGATCTCAGTCCTTCGTAAAATCCGGCCACGTCGCAGCTTTCAAGATAGATGTTGAACATCACCGCCGCCTTTTCGTCCGATATCGGATTTCCGGACCCGTCATATCCGCTCACGACATAAACATTTCCGCACAAAAGAAAACCCTGCCCCGTCCCGGGATCTGCCGAATAGATATCGATCCTGTCACCGGCCCTCAGTATCCCGCTCACTGCTTTCGAAAGATCGTCCGCCTTAAAGCCCGCCATGACCGGATCCTCCATTCCGGATACGGCTGTTTCAAAAGTACGGAACATACCGTCCGTCAAAAGAGTTCCCCTGTCGATGTCATAAACGGAAGTCAGCCCATTCATCGCGGCAGGATCAAAAACACTCCCCTCCGGAACGCTTCCCGCATCCACACTTTTCAACACCAGATATTCTCCGGAATTTTTTTCATCGATAAGTGTTCCGCGGGGGATCATACAGGCGGCAACATATACTTCCTTTTTTTCAAAATCCGACAGAGCCTGTCTCTGCAGATATGTCATTACCGCAAACACTCCCGCCGCCGTTATCAGGGCAGCGATAAATATTCCAAACTTTACCTTTGCTGTTTCATTTTTCTTACTGTTTTCTTTTCTCATATTTTTCCTTTTTTATTTACGGACCGGTTTTCCCGAGCATCTCGGCATATGCCTCTTTACATGCCCTTATCCTCACACCGAATATCCCGTATGTATCAAACGATATCTTCGCATAAGCTCCCGCAGATCTTACCGCAAGACCGGACGGAGTCTTCACGTTTCCGTATGTTCCGGTGCTTTCAGTGATCCCGTACTCCGATACGGTATATTCCGTAACGCTGTCTCCTTCGACCAGATATATCCTGAAATCATCTATGTCCACTTTACCCGCTATGTAGGATGCCTCTTCCTCACATGGGCTCATATCCGCCTCAAGGCACATATTTCCCCGAAGTGCCTCTTCAAAGATCTCCCTTGCATGCGCCGGATCGTTAATGACAAGCTCATGGTCCAGTCCGTACCTGTACGGATCTATGTCAAGTGCGGCAAGGCACGATGCGGCAAGAGCATCCTCCGCAATGTCGGAGTCGGCTTTGTACTGCAGTATCTGTAAACTGACCAGTGCCATGACAAGAACGAATAAAAGGGCATACATTCCCATGACATATTCAACCTGACCGGAGCATTTATCCGTCAGCTCTTTGCTAATACTTCGCCGTGGATGTCCTGTATTCAGAGATCTCATAACCATCCTCCGTAAATCCTCTTATCTCAAGCCTGACGGGGTTTCCGTATCCGACCTCCGAAGTATCCGTATTTCCGAGAGATATCTCATGAAGTCCCGTTTCTCCCAGTTCCTCAAAAAGCATGGCACTGTCATCCGGAGTCAGATACCCCACAGTTTCCATTCGCAGTATGTATCTCCTTGAAATCTGTGAAACGCTGCTTTTTATATTTACCGTGCGGACGCATTCCGCAAAAGATACGAATACTATGGCTATACAGATAACGAACAATCCCATCGGCATGACATCTCCCACGCTTCCGTCGATTTTCTTCAAGATCCTCATCATACGAACCTCATATCGGGAAGACCGAATGCTCCGGGCGTGCTGAGTATTCCCTTCGCGGAATCGGTCATCGCCTTTACTATCGTCTGTATGAATTCCGTCAGCGAATCCTTCATGACCACGCACAAAAGAAGCGCTATTATGCAAAGACCAATCGTGACAAGAATCCCGTCCAGTCCTTCCTCCTTCTTCGTTGCGTAATAGATAATAAATTTCATTAAAGGGTTAATGTTCATTTACTTCTCCTCTCTTTTTATCTGAATCCTACGGCCCTGCTCATCATATAGACAATACAGGTATAAAGTGCCGTTCCGAGAACCGCTCCCAGCACCATGAGCTGGCTCAGTGTAAGAAGCCTGTCCAGTGATGCTTTCCTTGCGGCAAATATCTCGCTTTCCATATCCGATGCCTGTTCGGCTATATCCTTCAAAAGATCGAGCGCCTGCCCCGATTCGAGAGCCTGCACCACAGTCATGCACAGTGAATCGATATATCTGTCATCGAAGGAAGACCTGAATTTTTCAAGCGATGCGAAAATATCGGATTTCATGATCACATCTGCGTAAAATGCGGTCAGTGCACTTTTAAGCCTGCAGTTCTCGACGGAAGCGGAGCACTCCGCAAGCGCATCGGTAACAAACACCCCGCTTTTGATCTGAACTCCCATCGAATGATAGATGAGCTTTATATCGTGCAGCATTTTACGGTTATCGCTTCTGTTAAGTGCGGGCACAGCCACCGGAAGCACCATTCCGAGACCGGCTCCCAGAGCAAATCCGCTTCCGGGTGATATTCGGTTACCCGCAAGAAAACCGGCCGCACACAAAAATATGCACAGTGCCGTAAACCTTCCCGGATCCGTTCTCTTTCCCAGATGAAATTCCGCTCCGTTCTTCCTGAGCCAGTCATCCATCCTCATATAAAGAGCAGTCTGCCGTTGCCGCTTTCTAATCATTCCGGCAAATTCCGCTCCGTTTGCGATCACCCTGCTGTTTCCGGGATCCATCACCATACATATGATCACTCCGGAAAGAATACTGCATAGTATCATCATCGCCATCGCGATGTATGCGTAATACTTATTTGGAACCATTCAAAACCTCACTTATACAAAGATGCGGCCTGTACAAAGAACATCATCAGAACAGCCCCGAGAACACCGAGCGTGATCCTGCCCGGAATGCTCGCAAACACAACGGTGCTGACCTGTGTCTCGGAAAGCCTTGCCGATATCGCTATGACCACATAACTCATGATCAGAAGGAGCATCATATTTATCGAAGACTCCCTGAGCATTGCTTTTCTTTCGGAGCTTTCCTTCAGATAATCGCGCAGGCTCCTTCTGGTATCGCAGACAAGTCCCGCGATATCCTCACTGTGTCTCGATGTGATCTCCATGTTGCGTATGAGCTGTTTGAACTGCGGATGTTCGATCTTATCAGCCATCGTAAGAAGCGCGAGCGAAATATCTCCGCTCAGTCTGCCCTCCGCACCGCATTCATCAAACACCGTTCGGAGCGGTTCGTTCATATAGATGCTTATCTGTCCGAAGATATTCGAATACACCGCTCCGGATGCGGCATATGAACCAAGCAGATCCAGAAGCCTCGGAAGATCTTCTCCCGTCTTTCTCAGGTTTCGTATCCCGAGCAGTTTTATGAATACGTAAACAGAAAAAAGAAATACCGATGAACATACAGCTCCTGCAGCCACACCGCCTGCGATTCCCGCGGAGATAAAGATGAATGAACAACCGGCAATGATGAGTGCCACAAATTTCTCCGTGGTTATCCCCGGAAAGAATCTCGCTATGCAGCTGTAGACCAGAGCCCGGTCTATCCGTGTCCAGATACCGTCCCGGTCCGCTCTCATCCTTATGGCTTCCCTTTTTCTCAGTGCGTTTTCCCTGCCTTTTTCATCAAACCGCCTGCTCACAAGCCCTGCGGTTTTTTTGATATTCTCGGTCGTCCTGAATCCCTCCATAAGACCGTAAAAACCTGCCAGCAGAAGCGTAAAGACAGATGCGCTAAAGCAGACGTTCATAATCCAGTTCCCTCCTTTCTTCATTCCATCCCTTACATGCATATACATTTGCGACTTTGAAATCCTTCATGAAGATGAGAGTCTTAAAACAGTCCATCATCCTCATCAGCTCATTCCTCGAATACCTGCTTTCATACATCGCATAATCGACCAGTTTATCAGGGGCTCTCATTGCGGAAGTCGAGTGGATCGTTCCGGCACAGATCTGACCGGTGCAGGCAGCGTTTAAGATGTAAAGTGCCTCAGCCCCCTTGATCTCTCCAACCAGAAAATAATCAACATCCATTGTCAGACCTGCTATGCTTATATGCTCGAGATCGTATGAAGCCTTGCTCTCGGCACTCGGCGGCACGGAATGAAGGAACATCATATCTGGATGGAACATTGTCGTAAGTTCATCGGCCTGCTGGACAACCATCACCGCACTGTCATCGGGAATGGTCTCTTTCAGCGCATTCAAGAGTGTTGTCTTGCCCGATGAGTTCCCGCCGCAGATGAGAGTCGATCCCATCCTGAATCTCAGTGCCAGGATCCTCGCACACTTTTCGTCAAGCATTCCTTTCGCGACAAGATCCTTTAAAAGCGGAAATGCCTTAGGAACCTTTCTGATACACAGATACGGTTCATCAAACGTGTTCACGATCGGCATGGATACCGTAAAGCGCAGTATGAAATCGGGATGGGATCCGGAGTCCGTAAATCTCTGGATCGCGGAAAGATTCGATACACTGACCTGATTCTTCGCCGCAATGTAATCAATGAACTGCCGGTACTCTTTTTCGGATGAAAAGAAAACGCCGGAATCCATACGCTTTCCGTTCTTCTTCACCCTGACATTGCCGTGTCCCATTATGCGGATATCCGAAACATCGGGATCATCCAGGAGAGGAGTGAGCCTTGAATACCCGAAGATATATTCTTCGAATTCCTTCAACAGCTCACCCGATACCTCGTCACTTTCTTTATACTTTTCGCGGATGAACACATCCGCATCTTCAAGAAATCTATCTTTTGTGATCAGCCCGCGTCTTAATGAAATGAGTTCGCTTCCCTTACCGGTTATGTATTCATCGGTAAGGGAAGGAAGAAGCGAGCGGGCTTTGGATACAGTGTCCGTCATATAAACTCCCAAACGGACGGCCCGCAGAAGATGCTTTTAAGCATGAAAACAGGGCAGTCCCTAAAACTGCCCGAACAGATATGAGATACACTTTACACAAGGTTTTCACCACGGTCAACAGGTAACGGACGGTTGTTAATAATTCGTGTAAACTGCATAAAAAAGGCTCCCTCCCGCATCGGGAGGAAGCCTCGGAAATTCAGTATTTATCCGCCTTTTCACCTGTGTGCAAATTGCCTTTATTGTACTTTTTACCCGTCCGTGATAGAATAAAAGACGGTTTAAAACTCGTACCAAAAGGAGCAATTATGAATTCAGGTATTTTCTTGATTCTTGCAGGCGGACTGCTTGTCATCATTGCCGCAGTCGTTGTTGTTTCCGCTGTCACAAGTGTTATCAGCGGTGTTATTGCGGCTGAGGAGGACGACGAATAGCTTTCGTCTTCTTTTTACCTGACTTGAAATATATCGCTGCGGCTGTCGCAAGCACAACCGCGAGCACTATGGCTGCCCAACCGGCAGCTTTTATTTTGCCGATATTGTAGCATCTTACGTTGATCCACATCCTGTTGATACGGGCATTGGCATCACCGTCAAAATATCTCATGACCGCGCTTCTGTCGGTAACCTCCTTCGGAGGATACTGTGCAAAGAGCTGACGGTATGTCTGCTCCTCGGGAACGGTAAGAACGTAGTCTCCGCTCTCTTCATCTCCGAAGAAATATCCTATGTCGTAATCGGCAACTTCCTCTTCATCATCTTCAGCAGAGTAGCACCAGTCGACATATTCGAAGATCTGGTCTCCGTCGCATCCGCCTGCGATCGATGAGGTATATCCGATATAGTACATATTTCTGACAGCATTGTCAGGTCTCGAAAGGAAGTTGACAAACGCTTCGCACGCTCTCTGCTTTTCGGCATCGCCTTCGATACCGTCCGAAAGCATTACCCATCCGTCAAACCAGAGATTGGTGCACTCCTCGGGAACAGAGTATGCAAGGTAAACATCCTCTTCCTCAGCCTGATCCATTGCATAAACCGCATCGCCGGACCACTGAAGGTTGGAGAAAATCTTACCGGTGACCATATCGGACTTACCGGAGTCTGTCTCGAAGGAATAAACATTGTCCTTGACCTGCTGAAGGAACTCAAGCGCCTCGGCAACGGTCTCTTCGGAGGTATCGTTCATCTCCTCCGCAAGTCTTTCATGGTAATCGGGATCGTTTAAGAATTCCTCACTGAGGAACAGATCCCCCTTGATCGCGCCGAGGGTTGCAAAGTAGCTGTCACGGACATTGTCCTTGGTGGTTATCTGACGGCAGTAATCTTCATTGATAAGAAGATTCCAGGTGGATACCTCTTCCTCGGAAAGGACATCGGGATTATAGAGGAATCCGAGAACGCCCCACATATAGCATGCGGCATACTCATTCCAGTACTGGCCGTCAATCTCATTGGTCTCGAATGTTTCCCTTATAAAAGGAGAAACATTTCTGATGTAAAAATTGAGTTCGTTTTCCTCATCGAAGAAATCATCCGAATAGGGAACAAGCTTATCCTCTGTCATGAGCTTCATGATCATGTATTCGGAGGGGCATACAAGGTCGAACTTATCTCCGAGGGTGAGCATGTTGTAGAGCTCTTCGTTGGTTCCGAAACAACTGTACTCTACATGTACTCTCTGACCATAGGTCTCATAGTACCACTCTTCAAAATCTTCATAGAGCGCGTTCTCTCCGAAGATATCGCCGGATTCAAGGTCGATCAGTTCTTCTTCATCCCAGCCGCCTTCGTCGATATACTCTTCCCAGTTGCAGACCCTTATGGTGATGACATCATCGGATGCGGCCTTTACGGGAATAACGGAGACCGCGTTAACAAGGGTTCCTATCATAAGTGCAGCCGAAAGGGCCAGGGAGGTTATCTTCTTTTTCATGCGCTTACCCTCCTGTCCTTGCGTACTTTGGTATTTTCCTTCGCGGATTTCTTCCTGTTCATTCCGAGGCAGATGCAGAGCACGATGAGGAAGATTACGGTGGAAAGTGCCCAGAGTGCTGTCTTGATCTCGGTCCTGGAGCCTCTGGTCGCATTTACGACATATGTTGAAATGGTATCGAATGCCGCGGGCTTGGTGTAGGTCGCAACGAAATAATCATCGAGCGAAAGTGTTACTGCCATGACAAAGCCGGAAACGATACCGGGCATGATCTGGGGAATGACAACCTTTCTTACTGCCGTGGCGGGTGATGCTCCGAGATCCAGTGCAGCCTCGTAAATGGAAGGATCCATCTGACCGAGCTTAGGGTAAACGGAAAGGAAGACAAAGGGTGCGCAGAGCACGGTCTGTCCCGCAACAAGAGGGAAGAAGGTATCCTTATTTATTCCGAATACGACAACGAGCAGGATGCAGATTGAAAAACCGGTGACCACATCCGCATTGACTACGGGGATCTGGTTGACCACACGGTATGTTGCAAGTGCTCCGGGCTTGGAGTAGAAAGCACCCATTGCACCGAGTGTTCCGAGGATGGTGGAAAGCACCGCAACGGCAAGAGCAAGGAAAACCGTGCCCTTTATCATGTCCGCAAGTTCCTCGGTGGTAAATAAGGTTATGTAGTTCTGAAACGAGAAATGCGCACTCTCACCGATCGACGATGCATCGGTAAAGCTGTAAAAAGCAAGAATGAGTATGGGCGCATATATAAGAAGCAGAACTACGAGCACAACTGCAAGTGCGATACGGTTATTTTTCTTCATAATACCGAACCTCCTCTCGCAGTGCCTTCGTTTTCATCATTACCCGCAACAAGAGTGAACAGGCATATGATGACGAGAAGTATCAGCGATATCATCGAGCCGCCGTGCCAGTCGTAAGCCGAGAAGTAACTTCCGATGAGGCTGCCCATGATGTAGGTGCTGTTATAGAGCATATCGAGAACAACGTAGTTGGTCATTGCAGGCAGGAATACCATTGAGATTCCGCTTACGACTCCGGGCATGGAAAGAGGAAGCAGCACGCGGAGGAAAGCCTGTCTGGGATCGGCACCGAGATCGGCCGCCGCTTCGATAAGGCTCTTATCTATTCTCGATATCTGGTTGTAAATGGGAAGGATCATGAAGGGAAGGAAATCGTATGTCATACCGATCACAGAATTCATGAAAGGATGGAACGCAAGATTTCCTTCTACTACGGTGAGTATTTCCTTAAGTGCCGTGATACGCAATGTGAAGTTGATCCACATCGGCATTACCATGAGCATGAGTATCGCAGACTTTGATCTGATCCTGCTCTGGGCAAGGAAATAAGCTGCGGGGTATGCGATCAGAAGGCATACGCAGGTTGTAACAAAGGCAAGGACCAGTGAATACACAAGTGTACCCAGTGTATTCGGATCCGTAAAAAAGCTTATGAAATTGCCGATCCCCGGTCTTCCGCTTGCATCGGTGAATGCGTAGTAAACTATGACTATCAGCGGAAGGATCACAAATACCAGGAGATACAGCGCATAGGGAATACCGAGGTATTTCCTCTGAAATGTTCCTTTCATCTTCTATCTCCCGTTATTTTGCAAGTGTAAAAGTCATCTTCTCGGCGGGCATGATAAGACCGACGATATCTCCGAGGTTCCAGAGATATTCGTCATCTACGATAAGGTCATGTCCCTTCGATGTACGGATGACATAGCTGTAATGGTCTCCCTTATATATAAGGTTGATGATCTCGCCGGAAGTAAGTCCCTTCTCCGCATCATCGGTAAGCTCGATGTCAGTGGGCTCGATCGAGATATGAATCTTGATGTTCTCGGGTCTGATGGTCTCTCCGGAAGAATCCTTCAAAACACCGTCCTTGAGAACGGATCCCTTGATTATGGAAGTGATATCCGCATCGATGGGCTTCTCATTGTATTCGAGAGAGTAATCATCGTTGATATCCGCATCGAATCTTGTTGTGTGATCCTCTGCGATCATGATGTGGATTCCGTCGGGCTCGAGGCACATTCCGACCTCTTCTCCCACCTTGGGAGTCTTGGTCGACTGGATGACCATCTCGTACTTTCCGCTCTCAACGGTTATCTCGTAATGGATACCCTTGAAAACAACGCCGGTAACAACACCCTTAACGGTTCCCTTTTCGGGAGCGGTAAGGATGACATCCTCGGGACGGACGACGGCATCGATCTGGGTTCCCTCGGGAACATCATCCATGCACTCAAATTCTCCGCCGCAGAATCTTACCTTCATCTTGCCGGTCATAATGCCCTTGAAGATGTTGCTCTCTCCGATAAAGTCGGCAACAAACGCGTTCTTGGGCTCGTTGTAGATGTCCTCGGGTTTTCCGATCTGCTGGATCTGTCCGCCGTTCATGACTACGATCTTATCTGACATGGTCAGGGCTTCTTCCTGATCATGGGTTACATATATGAAAGTAATGCCGAGCCTGTCATGCATGGACTTAAGTTCGATCTGCATCTCTTTTCTCATCTTGAGATCAAGTGCACCGAGCGGCTCGTCCAAAAGAAGGATCTCGGGTTCATTGACAAGAGCTCTTGCTATGGCGATACGCTGCTGCTGGCCTCCGGAAAGAGTAGCGACGCTTCTTTCCTCAAAGCCTTCGAGGTCTACCATTTCAAGAACATGCTTAACCTTACGGTCTATCTCCTCACGGTCCATCTTCTTGAGCTTGAGACCGAAGGCGATATTGTCATAAATGTTCATGTGGGTAAAAAGAGCATAGCGCTGGAATACCGTATTGACGGGGCGCTTGTTCGGGGGGAGTTTTGAGATATCCTTTCCTCCCAGAAGGATCTGACCGCTTGTGGGCCTGTCAAAGCCTGCGATCATACGAAGTGTTGTGGTCTTGCCGCAACCTGAGGGTCCGAGGAATGTGACAAACTCGCCTCTTTCAATCGTGAGATTGAAATCGTCCACGGCGATGAATCCGTTGTCGTCAAACCTCCTGGTGACATTCCGAAGCTCGATTATAGGCTCCGGGGCAGTAGTGGAATTAGCCATTTCTTTCCTCCTAGATCTGATCTTGGCATTTTCCTACCATGCCTCCCCGCGGGTTCTGCCATTCAGCGCACCTGAAGTCTGTACGGGTCTTAAGGTTAGTCACATGCTAAACCCTATGACCTCCGCGTTTTTTCAGACCAAATCCCGCATATTCTAACATCATTTACCCCCCTGCACAATAAAAAATGACAAAAATTCGCTATTTTTTAATTTATCCGTTCTGATATGATGTAGACACGATCTTTTGTTCCGTTCCAAACTTATCTCTGTGAGTCGGAGGAAAACACTATGAAGGTTCGTAAGATCAGTCTCACAATGCAGATCCTGATAGTAAATATCGCGATCCTGCTTGTCACCACCGTAGTTCTCGGTACCGTATCCACATTAATGTCCGAATCCACAATGATCGTTCTCGTAAAGCAGAGGATGATAGATATCGCCAATGCCGCTGCGGCCAGCATCGATCCGGATACTCTTGAATCACTGGAAGACGGCGATCTGGAGTCGGACGGATATCTTGAGTGTCTCGACAAGCTCAATATCTTCCGTGAAAATACCGATCTTGAATATATCTATCTCATGGAGCAGACAGGCCCCGAGAGTTTTATTTTCACCGTTGATGCGGATCCCGAAGATCCCGCAGACTGGGGAGATGATGTAGAGACCACCGATGCCCTGATAGCCGCAGGAAGCGGAACCGCGGCAGTCGATGACCAGCCCTACTCCGATGAGTGGGGAAATCATTACAGTGCTTACAGCCCCGTGAAGAATTCATCCGGCAAGGTTATCGGTATTGTGGGAGTTGACTTCAGTGCGGAGTGGTACGACACCCAGGTGACCGAACACATACGCATGGTCGTCATTCTCAGTATCGTCATGCTCATCGTCGGAATACTCGCTGTCCTCTTCCTTACCGCAAAGGTCAAAAAACGTTTCAATGTCCTGAACGATAAGCTCAGCGATATTGCGGACGGATCGGGTGATCTTACCAAGAAGATAGAGATAAAGTCGGGCGACGAGCTCGAAGTCATCTCCGACAATATGAACGTATTCATAGACCAGATCAGGGATATCGTCTCGGGAGTAAAAAACAATGTTTCCGAGTCCGTATCCGCATCCGGAGAACTTGCGGAGATAGCGGACCGTGCAACCGATACGATGAACAGTCTGTCTGACGCCATCTCGGGTGTTTCCACGGGAGCACTCCGGCAGGAAGAGGATGTAAATACAGCTTCCGACAATGTCCGCACGATAGTGGGCAAGCTTTCGGAAATGACACAGACCGTAAACACCGCTGAGGAATGCACCGAGAACATGACCAGGTATTCCAACCTCGTTTCGGGAACCTTTGACGAGCTCATCGCTTCCATCAAGGAATCCATGGAAGAGCTTGAACAGGTAACAAAGGAAATGAGCGGCGTCGGAAACTGTGTTGAAGAGGTCACCAGTGCAGCAGATGCAATCAATGCGATTGCAAACCAGACCAATCTCCTTTCACTCAATGCTTCGATAGAAGCTGCAAGAGCGGGTGAAGCCGGAAGAGGATTTGCGGTTGTTGCAGACGAGATCGGTAAGCTTGCCGAACAGTCCAATGAATCATCGGCATCGATCAAGAGCATAATGGATCAGCTAAAGAGCCAGACCGACAAGACCATCAAGCTCGTCACACAGCTTAATGACGCAATGGCAAAACAGGAAGAAACCAGCACAAGCTCCAAGGAATCCCTGTCGACCCTGTTCGATAACATCGACCGTACAAAGGAAAACTTCGACATAATAAGGAACAACGTGGACGGAATAAGCGATGCCTGCGATATGCTGAACGGTACCATCGGATCGCTTTCATCCATATCCGCCGAGAATGCAAACTCCGCAGAGGTTACCGCAAATGCATGCAATGAGATCTCCGGAATAATAGATAATGTTTCGGCGAAGGCAGATGCGATAAAGAGCCACTCAGACGATCTGGGAAGCATGGTAGGAAAGTACAGAGTATAAATATACTGTAGAAAAAAAGGGCTTCGCGATGATATTACCCACATCGTGAAGCCCTTTCTTATCGATTCAATTATTCATTGACCACCCACAACTGACCATATTCTCCGGAAGATGATTCTTCAAACAGATCATCAGAAGATCCGACATTTTCGGAAGGAGTTTCCGACATATCCTGAATAATCAGGCTGACCATTGTGTCTATCGAAGATTCTGAAACAATAATGTCTTCAGCAATTGTATCATCTACTGAAGATTCATCCATTAATTCTTCTACAGCGGATACCATGAATTCAATTTCCACTACATTTTCATCTTCTTCAACATCATTCACAACAGTTTCAGGCTCTGTGCGAAGGGATTCCACGAAATCAAGAGTTGTCGAGTCATAATTGATCCTGTAAAGAGAATCATCCTTGAACTCGACCAGTTCTACCTGGCTGCGTCCGTCCCTATGATAATAATTATATACATCCTGGACAGTGATGCTGTCGTCATCCGAATATCTGATCTTCAGGTGATCGCCTTCCCGATTGACTATGATATCATCCGCACTGATGCCTTCTCCAAATACGATCTTGTCAGCACGGCCTTCTGTTTCGCTGAACTCAAAGTCATTGATCGTATCGCGTCCGTCTCCGAGATTGAAGATATAGGTATCATTACCGTTTCCGCCTTCAAGATAGTCATTGCCTGTACCGCCTATGATAGTATCATTACCTTCCTGGCCATAAAGGTTATCATTCCCTTCATCTCCATACAGGATATCATTGCCGTCACTTGCATAGATGGTATCATTGCCGCCTCTTCCGTAAAAGGTCTCGTTTCCGGTATATCCCGATGCTGCTCCGTATCCCCACATCGTATCGTTATTGTTGCTACCTTTGCGGACCTCGGCCTCTCGGTTGATCTTGTCCGAATCCCAAATGGTTCCGTCAGCAAACTCAATGTTCTCTACGAAATTACGGCCATCCCTGCTATACCAGTAATATGCATCCTGTACAGTGATCGTATCATCATCAGAGTACCTGATCTTCAGATGATCTCCTTCGCGGTCCACTATGATATCTTCTGCACTGATATCTTCACCGAATACGATCTTATCTGCACGACCTAATGTATTGCTGTATTCAACATCGACTATCGAATCGCTTCCATCGCCAAGATTGAAGATATAGGTATCATTACCATTTCCTCCTTCAAGATAGTCATTGCCAATGCCGCCTATGATAGTATCGTCACCTTCCTGGCCATAAAGGTTATCATTTCCTTCATCTCCATACAGGATATCGTTGCCGTCACTTGCATAGATGGTATCATTGCCGCCTCTTCCGTGGAGTGTCTCATTTCCGGTACAGCCTGCTGATGCCCAGTATCCGTTCATCACGTCATTTCCATCACTTCCTTCACGGATCTCAGCTTCGCGGTTGATCTTATCCAAATCCCAGACGGTTCCGTCTGCAAACTCAATGCTCTCAATCAAGTTCCGTCCGTCACTGCTGTACCAGTTGTAGGCATCCCTGACAACGAAGCCGTCATTATCAGAGTAATTGATATACAGATCATTTCCATATCTGTCAACCACGATATCATCCGCACTTATGCCTTCACCGAATACGATCTTGTCAGCACGCCCTTCCGTATAACTGTATTCAGCATCAATGATCGTGTCGCGACCGTCTCCCAGGTTGAAGATATAGGTATCGTTGCCGATTCCACCTTCAAGGTAGTCGTTTCCGGTTCCACCGATGATGGTATCGTTTCCGCTTTCTCCATAGATCTCATCATTTCCTTCATCGCCATAGACCGTATCATCGCCATCGTATGCTCGGATCACATCATCTCCAGCTCTTCCATGTATTGTTTCATTTCCGGTGCAACCCGCAGCCGCCCAGTATCCGTTCATCACGTCATTTCCATCGCTTCCTTCACGGATCTCAGCTTCGCGGTTGATCTTATCCAAATCCCAGACAGTTCCGTCTGCAAACTCAATGCTCTCAACCATGTTCCGTCCGTCACTGCTGTACCAGTTATAGGCATCCTTGACAACGATGCCGTCATCATCAGAGTAATTGATATACAGATCATTTCCATATCTGTCGGCTTCTATATCGTCGGCATTTATACCTTCACCGAATACGATCTTATCCGCGCGGCCTTCTGTATCACTGTATTCTGCATCGATGATCGTATCATGTCCATCACCGAGTTTGAAATAATAAGCATCATTTCCAGTTCCGCCATTAATATAATCATCTCCGGCTCCGGCAAACAAAATATCATTACCCGATGTGCCCCTCAAATAATCATCATTCGTTTCTCCTAAAACCGTATATCCATTATCCAGGGTCGATAATATGGATTTATAGTGATCCGATAATCCGCCATATATCTCCTTATAATCTGAAAGATATGAAGTGCCGTTAACATCATCATAACATTTTAGGAAAACACTCATATCGTACAAAACCGTATCAATATTTTGATTATCCGATATTGAGCCAATATTCAAAAGATTAAAAAGTGTGAGATGTAACTGTTTATTTCCATCTCCGTCAGTATATTCAAATATAGAATTACAAGCATCTGAAAAACTTGTAGACATAAGCAATTTCAAATAACAAGTATCTTCAATATCTCTATACAATTCATTGAGTACAATCGCCGCATTAGCGTTTGGCTCAGAACCGTCAACCCCCATAAAAGAACGTCCCATGAATGTTTCAACAACATGCATATTCCTAGCATCTATGTTTGCACCACGGGAAGAAGAATCTATATCTTCTGCTCCGGTAATCTTATAAAGAATCTTTGTGAATATTGCTCTTTTATCAACCGGATTAATCGCTTCAGAAAAAGAATTAAACAAATCGCCTAATATTCCGGATTCATCACTTTCAATAGCATCCATAATATCGGGAATATTACCAATAGTATTCTTACGGTTTTCTCCCGTTCCGGTAACAGTATCTGTTGTATCAACATTGAAAAGGAACTCACTGATCTTGGTTGTGGTTCCATCAACATATGTAACAACAGCCGACTCTGACCTCAGAGTGCCGGTTTCATCATCAAGTGATTGATCCTGTGTAACCTCTAGGCTTATCGATTGTATTCCGAGTTCTGCAAGAGTTTTTAACTCGCCATCCTGAGAAATGCCATCATGGCTAGCATCCACCCAGACTTTAAGAGCAGAAAATGCAGCATCATTTTCATCGATGATACCATCTTCATTTGTATCAAGCTCTTTAAGCGCGTCAAAGCCGGAAGCAGAAATATATCCATCAGAAAGCCAAACCTGATCACCAAATAGCTCACCGCCATTATCTATGCTTCCGTTTGCATTTCTATCTAATACAAGAAAACCATCCTTCGTTCCTATCCAAGCAGTTTTTTCAGCGAAGCCGTTATTATCGAGGTCAAAATATACACCATCATCAATAGTTGTAAGATCAATGCCTTCTGATCCAAAATCAATTGCAAGAGGATCTCTATTAACAATAGCTCTGGACGCATTTTTATACTGATCTATTATTGTACTGTTGCGATTTCTCAACGTATTATTTGCAAGTTCTTCACCTATACAATTCAGAGTGATGTCAGATGAAGAACCAGCAAGCACTTCATAAATATCCAATTTTCGGTCAATACACAATAAAATATCAAGAAAATGTAATACCGATTCATCATTTGTTTTTGCAATGTCATTAAGATTTATAATAGGATTTAAAATAACCACATCCAAGTCAACCAGTTCAGATATTATATGAACGCAATAATTTATTATACTCAATTCATCTGTTGGAAATTTAATCGGAATAACATTTCCATCATCATCAAAATCCACAAAGCATGGAGCATGTCTCTGAAGTATGTAATCAATGTTATGATTTATGCCATCATAATTAATATCAAATAAATTTGTAGAGGGTGATAATAAATTTTCTGGTGATGAAGTAAAACTAAGCCCGTCAAAATTTAAGGTAATAAAATGCATATGTGGTGACAATACATTTTCCGGCGACAATGTAAAGGCATCGTCATAACTTGTGGTTTGAATATGATAATAATTCTCGCATTTTAAATTCAATATATTCAAACCAAATAAATCTATAATAGGATAGAGCATCTCACCCACAGTACTCCATTTATAATGCTCTAATTTATCGATTCTTTCATGAATCTCCAGCATATGATATGCTAGATATTCAGATGAAAATCCAGGTCCATCAAAACTTACCGCTTTTACTACATTCATATTTTCAGGCGCAGTTATTAAAGCGTGTTCGGCTAAATTCCCTCCGAGTGAATGCCCAGTTGTATACCAGGTACTACCTTCAAATTTCCGTGAAAGATAACTCATATAGTCCTTCACAACATCTTGTTCAATTGTAGATTCCGAATTCAAAAGTCCAAAATCAGCCAATATCCAATCAAAAAGTGTCTGATCAGATTCGTCATAACTCTCGCTTCCGCGGAACGCAACAAGCATACCTTTTCCTGGGACCTCAAAAGTTACTGCATAAAAACCATTCTCATCATTTTGATCATTAATATCGACTATCTTCCACTCAGCAATTTCGCTCCAGTTTACTGCATTATTATCTTCATTCACACATTCATCATATCCCAAAGGATCAGCAAGAAAATTCATCAAATCTAATGTTGCATGTTCCCTCGAATCCCATGCACCTCCTGAATGAGTTTCAATATCGAATTGGCGAGTATGTCTTATTTGATCATACAAGTATATGTAATCTTTATTCTCTGAAAAAATATCATGAAGCGTTCGCTCTACCATTGTTCCTGCTTCATTGTTAGCTATTTCAAGAAAATTAAAATACGCTAATTGAGCTGCTATTTGTAATTCTTTATCCGAAAACACAACACTCATCTCATATTCTCCCTTGCACTAATGTATTCCTCGCGGCATAACCATAAATCTTTTGTCACATAATCCTTTGGTATACCCATCTGTAAAGATACTTTTGCTGAATGATCTAGCAATTCTCTTAAATCTTCATTTATTTCAAAATTTCCATCAACTAATTGTTGATAATATTGATCATTCAAAAAAAACACATCCATATCAATAAAAATCTCCAAACCGTACAATTTTTCATATTTTGATACCATTTTCTCTACAGCTTCTTCTATGATGTCATACTCTTTACCATAATCATCACCGCAAATTGAATTATTAACATATATGTTAAAAAACAATGAATCAATAGGATCAATCTCATAAGCTTTTTGAATAGTAAACGAATTCTCTTTTATTAAATCGCATATGGCAACATTACTTTCAATACGCCCGGGGACACCTTCATCGATTATTAAAGCATTTGCACATCGGACATAAGACTCTCCCAAGCCTTCTCCAATATAATCTGAAAAACTTTTGCTTTCTTCTCTTGCGATTATTGCCCCTACATAAAAATCATATCCGAGCGAGCCATCAACACCATACATACAAGAAAACTGTAACGAAGCATCTTCAACAGGATGACATATTGCTTTATACATATGCTGTGAATAATTTAGAGAATCACAGACAAATTCCATCCCATATCGCTCTTGTAATTCATCTTCGATATATTTCTCATCAACAACAGTTTTTTCATTTGTGCATCCACAACATACGCACAATAAAAACATAATCAAAACGCTGACATGAACAATGCGTTTTCTAAGCATTTTCATTTTTGCTCCTTTCATTCATTTCATTTTTTGTTTTTTTACAATAGACCAAAGTCATGATCATAGGCACAACAGATATTAAATGCCAAAAGAAAAGAACTATTGCAAGCATGAATATTTCTTCGCTCATATTCAATGCGCCAATATAGAAGAAAGCAAAATCTTTTCCCAGGTCTATCAGAAGAAATATAAGATAAAAAAGTAGTGTCACCGCTGAAACATTAGAAATAGATTTCGAGTTATTAATATGGATTACAACCAGATTACCGACGATTATTGATAATAATGGGGCAGATGATAAGAGCAAACCCGTTACAATATTATATATACTGTTTGAGTTTAACTCATAAAAACCTTTTGATATCAAATCCGCGTAATACACTATAAAACTTATAACTATTCCAATAGTTAAACCCGCTGATAGAACTATTATTATTTTGTGTGCTTTTTTATTCATCAAAACATCCTTTCATATTTTGCATTTTTATCTTCATTAAGTCTCCCTCATACTATTGTTCAAACCATTTTTAAATGGTTCCAAGAAATATTCCATTATTGTTCTCGTGCCGACAATGATATCAACGCTTCCATCCATTCCAGGTTTTATATCTTTAGGGATTGCTTCCGGTGCAATCTTGACCATGTACACAACACCCCTTTCGGAAATATTAAGCGGTATATCACTTATGCTTGTGACAGTACCGTTTATATATTCGAATTCAGTGTCATCATATGCAAGAAGTTTTAATTGGACTGTATCTCCAAGCTTTAATCCAGTTACATCCTCATCCGCTACATATGCATTAAATACATATTCATTTTGGATCTCATTTATATAACAGACTGTATTTCCGCCCGAGACTGTCTTGCCTATATACGGTTTCTCAACATATGTAACCGTTCCGCTTGCAGGAGCTGTTATCACCATATTTCGCAGATTATCCTGAAGACCTCTTACTTCATTATTTATTTTCTCAATCTGCGTATCAATCTTGTTTATATTGGATGTGATTGAATATAAACGCTCTCTGACTGCCGTTATGATCTGATCATCTTTCAGGTCCTTTAACCCGTCTATGAACAGATTGTTTTCAAGAATTATCGCTTCAGCAATCTTTTCATCTTCTCCGTAATCTAAAGGATCAATATCCGGTGGAGTAATTTCGCCGTTTCTGTATTTTTCATAGAGAAGTTCATATAATTCCTTTTGAACCTTCAATATCCGGAGGTTATATTCATATTCCTGAAGAGCTATGTAGTATTGAGAAGAATCCAGTCGGCAT
>JAFZWW010000008.1 GCA_017617005.1 Lachnospiraceae bacterium | reverse complement strand
TTCCAGCTGGTGCGGCGATATCACCTGGACCCTCGATCCCGATATGGATTATGAGCTGCGTCCCACACTTACATATGATTCCGGTCTTGAGATGAAGGTTCTGTATTTCGGTGATGACGATGTAAGATTTACCGTATCCGGCTACAGTGACAACAAGGCGGTTAAAGCCGAAGAAGAAAGATTCATTCAGGCGATCAAGGATATGGGTGCCGTCGAGATAGATGCGGACGAATACGACAGTCTCACAAAAGTTGATATCGACGAGAGCAAGCTCATAAACCTTACCGCTCTCAAGACATACGATACCGTTGAAAAAGAAATAGAATTTGGATAAAGCGCTATTCGCAAAGGTGGTATTATGGCTTCATTTGATTTCCTGTCACTCAGATTTGAGAACATCAGTGAAAATGAAAATGACACTTATTCCGTTTTTTTGAACGAGGGAGAAGACGGACCCGAGATGGTCTGGTATGACTCGATGGGCGATCCCATTATCGAAGTGGGAATCTCCAAGGGCGAATGGGATGAAGTGAAAAAACTCGCGGGCGAATGCGATGTCGCATCCTGGGACGGATACAGCGAGATGAATGTATCCGAGGTCGCGGGCTTTACACTTGAGCTTGAGGACGGCGAAGGAAACATCATCTGGGCCGAAGGTGCGGGTTCTTTTCCCGAAGGGTTCGAAGCCTTTGAAAAGGGCATCAGAAGCATCTTTGCGGGATATTTCGAGTAAGGAAATTGATTGAAAAACGTTTTCCGTTATGGTATAGTTAGTTTACGTCGGAAGCGTATATGGCACCGGATCGGACAAGGACAATGATCTAAGCAGCGCCCCGGGCGAAATCATATTATGAAGGCGAGGGATGCATATGAAATTTGTCATCATCGGCAAAAATACCACTGTAACACCAGGACTTAAGGCTTCGGTCGAAGATAAGATCGGCAAGCTGTCAAAATATTTTGATGAGGATACCACCGCTCACGTAACACTTTCCGTAGTAAGGGAAGAGCAGAAGGTTGAGGTCACCATTCCCGTAAAGGGAACCATCATCCGTTCGGAGCAGAGCAGCTCGGATATGTACGTATCGATCGACCTTGTTGAAGAGATCATCGAGCGCCAGCTGAAGAAGTACCGCAACAAGATAATAGACAGACACCAGGCAGCAGGCGACATCTCCGAATTTGCTCCCGTTGAAGAGACAGAGGACGAGGGCATCAAGATCGTAAGAAACAAGAAGTTCGAGATCAAGCCCATGTATCCCGAAGATGCATGTATGCAGATGGATCTTCTCGGACACAGCTTCTACGTTTTCATCAACGCAGAGACCGACCAGGTCAACGTTGTTTACAAGCGTAAGGGCGACACCTACGGACTTATCGAGCCCGAGGTATAAACAGATACTGAAGTTGAGGACCTTACCTCGAAAGGGGTAAGGTCTTTTTTTCTCTAAGGTTGAAGGGCAAATAAACTGTTTACGCGATTTTAGAGTGAGCTTAGCTGTTCTTGGGAATACATCTATGTAAGCACATTTTTTCCCGGATGGAAAAAATAGCGAACATGAGCAAAGGATTGCGAATGTGAGCGGTGCGGGGCCATCGGAGTATATGTATTCCATAGAACAGCTTAGCGAACGGCAGATGAGCGGAAACAGTTTATTTGCCCTTCGACCGTTGTATGACTAAATGTTGTATGTGCTTTTTTTGCCCACAACTAAGGCGAAGATAATGTTTGTTATTTAACGCCTAAATTATTGTATATAAGCGGGTCTTATGATAAAATCGTACTTGGTCTGACAAAAAAATAACAATCTCGGACCCGAGATTCATTATTTAATGAAACAATTCAATTCGGAGGTAATCAAATGGCTAAGAAGGTTGTAATCGCAGGCGCTTGCCGTACAGCAATCGGAACTATGGGTGGTTCTCTTTCATCCACTCCCGCTGCAGAGCTCGGTGCTATCGTTATCAAGGAGGCTGTGAACCGTGCAGGTATCAAGCCCGAGGATGTTGATCAGGTTTATATGGGATGCGTTATCCAGGCAGGTCTCGGACAGAACGTAGCCCGTCAGGCATCCATCAAGGCAGGTCTTCCCATCGAAGTTCCCGCAGTTACCATGAATGTTGTTTGCGGATCAGGTCTTAACTGCGTAAACCAGGCAGCTCAGATGATCATGGCAGGCGATGCTGATGTCGTTATCGCAGGCGGTATGGAGAACATGTCAATGGCTCCTTTCGCAATCCCCAATGGAAGATACGGCTATCGTATGATGTGGCCCAGCCAGAGCCAGGGCGGACTTGTTGATACCATGGTCAAGGATGCTCTCTGGGATGCATTCAATGATTACCATATGATCACCACCGCTGATAATGTTGCAAGAGAGTGGAACCTTACAAGAGAAGAGCTCGACGAGTTCGCTCTTAAGTCCCAGCAGAAGGCTTGCGCTGCAATCGAGAACGGCGCATTCAAGAAGGAGATCGTTCCCGTAGAGATCAAGAAAAAGAAGGAAGTAATCCAGTTCGATACCGATGAAGGCCCCAGAGCAGGATCCACCATTGAAGGACTTGCAAAGCTTAAGCCCCTCAATCCCGACGGATTCGTAACCGCAGGTAATGCATCCGGAATCAATGACGGTGCAGCAGCTATGGTTCTCATGACCGAAGAAAAGGCTAAGGAGCTCGGCGTTAAGCCCATGGCTACTTTCGTAGCAGGCGCTCTTGCTGGTGTACGTCCCGAAGTAATGGGTATCGGACCTGTTGCCGCAACCAGAAAGGTTATGGCTAAGGCCGGATACAAGATCGAAGACTTTGACATCATCGAGGCTAACGAGGCATTCGCCGCACAGTCCGTTGCAGTAGGCAAGGATCTCGGAATCGATGTTGACAAGCAGCTCAATCCCAACGGCGGAGCAATCGCTCTCGGACATCCCGTAGGAGCATCGGGCGCACGTATCCTCGTAACCCTTCTCCATGAGATGGAAGCTAAGGATGCAAAGAAGGGACTCGCTACCCTCTGCATCGGCGGCGGTATGGGATGCGCAACTATCGTTGAAAGAGATTAAAAGGAGACAATATGGCATTTGTACTTTACGAGGTAAAGGACAGCGTGGCTGTCATCACCATCAACAGACCCGAAGCACTCAACGCTCTCAACTCCGCAGTTCTCGATGAACTCAATGCGGTCATCGACGGAATCGACGTTAATGTCGTAAGAGCAGTCGTACTTACCGGTGCAGGCGAGAAGAGCTTTGTCGCAGGCGCAGACATCGGCGAGATGAGCACCCTTACCAAGGCAGAAGGCGAAGCTTTCGGCAAGAAGGGAAATGATGTTTTCAGAAAGCTCGAGACTCTTCCCGTTCCCGTTATCGCAGCAGTCAACGGCTTTGCACTCGGCGGCGGATGTGAGATCTCCATGAGCTGTGATATCCGTATCTGCTCTGACAACGCTATGTTCGGACAGCCCGAGGTTGGTCTCGGAATCACTCCCGGATTCGGCGGAACCCAAAGACTTGCAAGAACAGTCGGGGTCGGAATGGCTAAGCAGCTTATCTACACCGCAAGAAACATCAAGGCAGACGAAGCACTCCGCATCGGTCTCGTAAACGCAGTATATCCTCAGGCAGAACTTATGGATGCAGCTATGAAGCTTGCTTCACAGATCGCAGCAAACGCTCCCATCGCCGTAAGGAACTGCAAGAAGGCTATCAATGACGGTCTTCAGGTCAACATCGATGATGCACTTGTCATTGAGGAGAAGCTCTTCGGCGATTGCTTCGAGTCATACGATCAGAAAGAAGGAATGGCAAACTTCCTTCGTAAGAAAGACGATCCTGCCAAGGTTAAGCAGGTTGCTTTCAAGAACGAGTAATTATATAGTCAGGGCCTGAATGCAGGTCCTGACTTTTGTAATGTTTTTTCAAAATAATTTTTTATATATAAGGAGGCATATATGAAGGTAGGTGTTATCGGCGCCGGAACAATGGGCCAGGGCATTGCTAAGGCATTCGCTCAGATCGACGGCTACACTGTTGCACTCTGCGACATCAAGCAGGAATGGGCAGAGGGCGGAAAGGACAAGATCGTTAAGGGCTATGCTAAGCTCGTAGAGAAAGGC
>JAFZWW010000065.1 GCA_017617005.1 Lachnospiraceae bacterium | reverse complement strand
GGGGCTCGAACCCGCGGTCTCCACCTTGGCAAGGTGGCGCTTTACCAACTAAGCTACTGTCGCATCAGTCTGCTTTCGCACGACAAAAGTTAATATACTAAAAAGCAGACTCTTTGTCAACAAATTTTTTTACTTTTCCTGATCCTTCTTTTCGATGGCCAGAATACCTGCAAGTTTGGGCGATGCTTTCTTCTCTACGATGCTCCAGATCATGAAGGAGATTATCGCACAGCAGGTACCGGTGATGATTCCGCAGATAACATCGGTGGGATAGTGGACACCGACATAAAGCCTCGAAAATGCGATCAGTGCCGCCATGATGATGGCAGGGATTCCGATCTTTTTGGGTCCCTTTACAAGGAAGACAACAGCGGCTGCAAATGATGCTCCCGAATGTCCCGAAGGAAATGAAGGATCGTGCTGTCTTTCGATAAGGAGCTTAAGGCCGTCAACCACTTCATAAGGGCGGATACGTCCGACATTGGGCTTGATGAGCACGTTGTTGATGAGTACCGAGAAGACTAGTGCGATGCCTGCCATGATACCTAAGGGGCGGGTCTTTTTAAAGAAGAGCATGACCACCGCGATGAGGATCCAGAAGATACCCTTGTCACCGAGATGGGTTATAAGTTTCATTATGGGAGTAAGTACATCGGTTCTGACGTTTTCCTGGAGCCAGATAAGGAACTGGCCGTCCCAGGGCATGTTTAAAAGTGCGTCCATTTGAATTGTTTTCCTTTCGATTTAGGTTTTATCCTGTTTGATCACAGGTTCAATGATAACACAAAAAGAGGTTTTTATGTACGATAATGTTCAGGTTATAATTCCGTCGTTAAATCCGGATGAAAAGCTTGCTAAGACCGCAGCCGGGATGATAGAGAAGGGCTTTACCGATGTTATTCTTGTGGATGACGGATCGGATGAGGCGCACAGAGGCGAGTTCGGCAGGATCAGGGAAGCATACCCCGATAACATCACCGTTCTTGTACACGAAGTAAACAAGGGCAAGGGCCGTGCGATGAAAACGGCTTTTGAGTATGTCCTTAAGGAAAGAAAGGACTCCCTCGGCGTAGTCACGGTCGACGGTGACGGACAGCACACTCCCGATGATGCTGCAAAGTGTATCGATGCGATGATCGAAAAGAAGGCTTTCATCATCGGCTGCAGGGATTTTTCGCTTCCGCAGGTTCCGATGAGAAGCAGGCTCGGAAATGTCATCACGAGAAATGTCTTCAGATATGTGTGCGGAATAAAGGTTTCGGATACCCAGACGGGACTCAGGGCCGTTCCCGCGGATCTTCTTTCATATATGACCGAAGTGGACGGTGACAGATACGAGTATGAGACCAACCAGCTTCTCAAGATAGGATCCGACGGGATCGCATATTCCGAGGTTCCCATCGAGACCGTCTATATCGATGACAATCAGACCTCACATTTCCATCCTTTCAGGGATTCCGCGCGTATATACGGAGTTATTCTGAAATTTGCCGCAAGCTCGGTGATTTCGTGTATAATAGACTTGGTATGCTTTAGGGTTATTCTTCTTTTTATCCCCAAGATAATTGCGGAAGCAACGAGGGGCACGATAGCCGGAACCGCAGCCAGGATCATCTCCGCGGCCTGCAATTTCATTATCAATAAAAAGGCAGTATTTTCCCATAAAGGTGGTACCGCAAAAAGTGCCGTCAGATACGTGCTGCTCGCGATTGCACAGCTGTGCGCGTCTCTGGGGCTTGTTGCGCTGTTTACCTTCCTCTTTAACGTAAACAGTGACTGGCTCAAGACTCTTATCAAAGCAGTCGTCGACACTTGTCTGTTCTTTATAAGCTTTAAGATCCAGAGAAACTGGGTCTTTAAAAAATAAGAAAGGTTGTATCAGTAAAATGTCCAGTCGTAAAGAAAAAAGGTCCGGGACGGGGGCCCGTACCGCAAAGATTATTTTGAGGGTTATTGGGAGATTTTTTGCGATCCTTGGAGTTACCGTAGTTCTGGTTCTGATCCTTCTGGTGGGGGCATGCTTTTTGGCAATGCACGGTCCTTCACCCGCATTCAGGAGCCAGTTCGCGATGTTCGCATATGAGACCAGTGCACTCAAATGGCTTCCCAAACTCTTTATCGGAGAAGATGCATTTAATCAGATCGTGGCTGAAAATACCATGCCCGAGGCGGAAGACGGAACAGCATCCAATACCGAACTGATCCAGATAGCGGATCCCGCAGAGGTTGACGAGAACGTTAAGCCCATCGTCATCGAAGAGATCAACGGCGGAACCTATCACGGATATATGATGATCATCCAGGATCCTTCCACCGTATTTGTCGGAACCGTAGACCAGTTCAGACAGGGAGACGGAGACGTTGTCAAGAAATTCTGTGAAAGATATCAGGCTATAGGCGGAGTCAACGGCGGAGAGTTCGTCGATATGGGTTCATACAGCTATACCGCATGTCCCGTCGGCGGTGTCATCACCGAAGGACGTCCCGTTTATGAGAACAACAATGTAGGCAAGTGGAATCTTGTCTGCCTTACCAATGACAATAAGCTCATACTGCTCAAGGGTTATTCCGTACAGCAGGCACTTGAGCTCGGAGTAAGGGATGCGGTCCATGTAAAGCATGAGACCGGACCTTTCCTTATCATTGACGGAGAGCCTCTCGAGGTTCCCAGCATCGATGTTTACGGCGGAGGAAAGAATCCCCGTACCGCGATCGGACAGCGTGCCGACGGTGCGATCCTTATGTGCGTTATCGACGGACGTCAGGCATCCAGCCTCGGCGCAACCTTCAAAGAAATGATCGACATCATGCAGGATTACGGTGCGATCAATGCCGCATGCCTTGACGGCGGTACTTCGACACAGATGGAGTATAACGGCATTACCGTCAACAATCCTTATTCGCCTACGGGACCCAGAAGATGTCCCACTGCATTCATCATCAGGAGTACCGAAGAGAACACCTCCTACGATGCACTGGCTATTATGAACGGGGAGGCGTAAGAGATGAGCAGAAGTGACGGAAAAAAGAGTTATTTCGGATTAGGTCTTGCAATATATTTTATCATCGGCTGTGTGGGTATTTTCTTTTTCCTGCGCTGGTTCAACGGATATCTGACCGCATATGAGTCGGCACTTCCTTCGAACGGTATTGCCGAGGTTAAGCAGGCATTTGAATCCGGTGCGATTGAGACAGTCATGAGAGGCGACAATCTTGTTACCTCTTCAACATATTACAATGTGTTCGATTATGAGGCTCACATCAAGGAGCTGATCGTCGGAAAAGAGATCACCATCGAAGAATCCTCACAGTCTTCGGCAGAGGTTCCCAGGTATGTCATCAAGGCGGCAGGGGAGCCTGTTACCGATGTCACTCTCAAGGTTGTCGGTAAGAATGATTATGATATGGATATCTGGGGATGTGACAGCTTCTATCCCGATGAGTACTGTATGTCGACCGATGTTTACACCATCACCGTTCCTTCGGATGTTTCCGTATCGGTATCCGGAAGAACACTTACCGCTGAAGACATTATGAAGGATGAGAGCGGTAATCCCGTTATCAAGGGTATCGACCTTATTCAGGGCGTTACATCTTACATGACTTCCGTTCCTACCTTTACCACCTATCAGGTCACCGGACTTTGGAGCAACCCGACCGTTGCAGCAATATCATCCGCCGGTGAACCCATTGAACTTACCTGTGAGGGAACCAATTACAGTGCTCCCCTTCAGACCGATGCGGATGTAATGGCAGAGATCAATGCGATAATCCCCACCATCGTCGAAGCATACGGAAAGCACTTCATCGGAGTCAACTCGGGTGCGGTATATAATTATCTGCTTCCCGATTCCGAATACAGGGCTTCGCTCAGTACCGCGATGACGAATTTCTATCCCACCTCACATATAACCAGCTATGACTACTACAATGTCAGTGCGGATAATTTCGTTACATATTGTGATAACTGCGTTTCCGCAAACATTACCTTCGACCTTGTCGTAAGATTCAATTCCGCTGCTTACCAGACCAAGAACGAGGGCAGTGATGCCGTATGGGTCTTCGTAAAGCAGAACGGTACCTGGTATCTTGCGGATGTTCCCAGACAGGAGCCCAGAAGTCTTGAGGATGCGGGTATCACCGATTAAAAATGCAGCCGTTTGAACGAGGGGACGGTTCCTTCGTTCACAAGATCCCGGTGAACTGAGGAGCCGTCCCCTTGTTCACCGGCTTTAACAAAACTTTGGCGAAAAGGAGCGGGGGCTATGAAATTAATATTCGTCGGTGCGACACATGAGGTTACCGGAAGTTGCCATTTCTTACAGGCATGCGGAAAGAATATCCTTGTGGACTACGGAATGGAGCAGGGTATCGATACCTTTGAGAACGTACCTCTGCCTGTTCCCGAGGCAAACGTTGACTATGTTTTTCTGACCCATGCACATATCGATCACTCTGGTCTTCTTCCTCTTTTGTATGCGAGAGGATTCAGGGGACAGATCTTCGCAACCGATGCAACCTGCGATCTGTGCTCGATAATGCTCCGTGACTGTGCCCACATCCAGATGATGGATGCAGAGTACAAGAACAGAAAGAACCGCCGTACCAAGGATGCTCCTCCCGTTGAACCGCTCTACGGAATGGAGGATGCGGAAGGTGCGATAAGAAGACTTGTTTCGTGCCACTATGATACCGAAGTCGATGTGTGCGAAGGCATTAAGATCCGTTTTACGGATATAGGACATCTTCTCGGATCCGCAAGTATCGAGGTCTGGATCACCGAGGATGACAACAGCAAGAAGATAGTATTTTCCGGTGATATCGGAAATCATAAGCAGCCTCTTATCAAGGATCCCATTCCTACCACCGAAGCCGATTACGTTGTTATGGAATCGACCTACGGCGACAGGGACCATCCCGAGCCTGAAGGTGATTTTGAGGATATGCTCGCGGATATCATCCAGAGAACCTTTGACAAGGGCGGAAACGTTGTCATTCCTTCCTTTGCGGTAGGAAGAACACAGGAGCTTCTTTACTTCCTCAGAAGGATCAAGGTCGGAAAGAAAATCAAGGGACACGACAATTTTCCCGTATACGTAGACTCGCCTCTTGCGGTTGATGCTACCGAGATCTTCAATGCAAACCGTATGGACTGCTTTTCCGATGATGCGATGGAACTTGTAAAGCAGGGAATCAACCCGATCTCATTTGCGGGACTCAAGCTTGCGATCACCAGCGAAGAATCCAGGGACATCAATTTCATCGAAGAGCCCAAGGTCATAATCTCCGCATCGGGTATGTGCGAGGCCGGCCGTATCAGACACCACCTCAAGCATAATCTGTGGAGACCCGAATGTACGATCCTTTTCGTAGGATATCAGGCAAACGGAACACTCGGACGTGCCATCATCGAAGGTGCGGAGACCGTTAAGCTTTTCGGAGAAGAGATAGAGGTAAGAGCCAAGATCGAACAGCTCCGCGGACTTTCCGGACATGCCGGAAAATCGGGACTTATCTGGTGGATCTCGCAGTTTACCGAAAAACCCAAGAAGGTATTTATCGTTCACGGCGAAGATTCGGTCGCAACGCAGTTTGCCGAGACACTTAAGATAGAGTACGGCCAGCGTGCGGTTGCTCCCTACAGCGGATCGGAATTCGATCTTGCCGCAGGAAGATTTACCTACGAAGCAATGCCAGTTCTCAAGGCAAAGAAGCCTGCAAGGGTTGCATCCGGTGTTTATGCACGTCTTGTTGCCGCAGGTCAGAGACTTATGGCCATCATCAAGGGAATGGAAGGATCGCCTAACAAGGAGATCGGAAGATTTGCCGATCAGATCACATCCCTTTGCGAGAAGTATGATGACAGAAAATAAAAGGATGAGTTTTACTTATGAGTTATGCAGATGAAGTGTTTATAGAAACATGCAGGGATATCCTGGAGAACGGTACGAGTACCGAAGGCCAGAAGGTCCGTCCCCATTGGGAAGACGGAACGCCCGCATATACCATCAAGAAATTCGGTGTCGTGAACCGCTATGATCTGAGCAAGGAATTTCCGATCATGACACTCCGCCGTACCGGACTTAAATCCGCAACGGATGAGATGCTCTGGATCTGGCAGAGAAAGAGCAACAATATCCATGATCTTCACTCACACATATGGGATGAGTGGGCGGATGAGAACGGCTCCATCGGAAAAGCTTACGGTTATCAGATGGGCGTAAAGCACGAATACCGCGAGGGAATGATGGACCAGGTCGACCGTGTTATCTACGACCTTAAGAACAATCCGTTCTCGAGAAGAATACTGACCAACATCTATGTGTTCCAGGATCTTCACGAGATGAACCTGTACCCCTGTGCTTATTCGATGACCTTCAATGTCACGCAAAAGAATGGGGATGACAAGCTTACGCTCAATGCGATCCTGAACCAGCGTTCACAGGATATGCTCGCGGCAAATAACTGGAACATCGTCCAGTATGCGGTGCTTGTACATATGTTCGCACAGGTCTGTGATATGAGAGTGGGTGAGCTCGTTCACGTCATCGCAGACTGCCACATATACGACAGACATATTCCTCTTATCGAGGAGATGCTGAAAAGAGAACCCCTGCCCGCACCGAAGTTCATACTGAATCCCGATGTTCATGATTTCTATGACTTCACCGCCGATGATGTTTCTCTTGAGAATTATCAGCACCACGAGCAGATCAAGAACATTCCCATAGCAATCTGAGTGAACCGGGGTGAACGCGGGGACGGTTCCATCGTTCAACTGCCAAGAAAGGAATTCCATGACTATAATTGTTGCCGCAGATAAGAACTGGGCTATCGGAAATAAAGACGAGCTTCTTGTAAGGATCAAGGAGGATCACAAGAACTTCAAGGAACTTACCACCGGACATACCGTGATCCTCGGAAGAAAAACTCTTTCGACATTCCCCGGAGGGCTTCCCCTTAAGAACAGGACCAACATCATCATGAGCCGCGATCCCGGGTACAAGGTAGAGGGAGCAAAGGTTGCACACAGCATTGATGAGCTTCTTGAGATGGTAAAGGAGATCGATGACGAGATCTTCGTTATCGGCGGAGGCACGATCTACGACCAGCTTCTTCCTTATTGTGACAAAGCAATCGTAACCCGCATCGATCATGCTTACGAAGCGGACACATACTTCCATGATCTCGATGCCGACGAAGAGTGGGAGATCACAAATACTTCCGACGAACAGACCTACTTCGACCTTACCTATCATTTCGTAACATACGAAAGAAAGTAAACGAAGTCGGCTCGCAGGATATTACGGAATACTAATAATGGGAAGCTCGTATGAGCTTCCCATTTAATTTATCAGGGTTCTTCGGTATCGTCTGTTTCTTCCGCACTGCCTGCGTCGGTTGTTTCCTCAGTGCCTGCAGCTTCGGTTTCTTCGGGATCTTCCGGCATCTTGAATCCGCCGGGGCATCCTTCCGTATATCTGAAAACTTCACGCATTCTCGCATAGTAGGAGAAGAAGTGATAGCCGTAATCGTCGTATCTCCATCCGTATCCGTAAGGGTTTCCGGAATAAACGCATATGCAGTCCGGATGCGCCTGCGCATATTCATCGAAGGCTTCGCGTGACAAGGGATTTCCGATGCAGCTGAAGCGGTCGAGATTCATATCCATTATGCCGCTGATGTCACTTGTGCGGGTATAGCTGATATTGAGGAACTTTATCGATTCCATATCCGCTACGACGGAAAGATTCTGCAGATGGTAGCAGCTGACGAGCTCGAGCCACGTGAGTTTAGGGCAGTTTGTGACAGGTGTCAGGTCGGTAAACTGTGCGTCCGAAAGAATAACGCACTCCAGCTCGGGCATGTTTTCTATGAACGAGATATCCGTGATGCCGCTGTCATGGCCGAGATCCATATAGATGACCTCGTGACAGTACTTCAGAGGTCCTGTCATGGAATCGTTAATGCCGTGCGTCATACGGATGACCTGGTCGTCCGTGAGTGCCGATTTCCAGCCCACATGTATTCTCCATACAACCTTTGTGCCGGGGAAATCCGTCCTGATGCCGTCCATTATCTCATCATCGATACCGCAGTCATCTAGAAGGAAATATTCGCATTTATCGAGCACCTTGAGGGCGGTTCGGACCGTTTCCACGCCTTCGTTTCCGATGTCGGTCTTTATGTAGCTTACCTCGGTATCTTCCGTGGTCAGGTGCTGATCGAACATATCGAATTCATATACGAAATGAACGGCCGGAGCGGCCTCTTTAAGTGCCGAAACCGCTTCAAGCGAAAGAAGGGCTTCACCTTCCTCGGGCATTAGATTGATCTCCCTGAGTTCCGGCATATCTGCGATTATCCCACTGACCTCAGCAATGTCTTCGGGAGTCATATCGGACAGGTCAAGATAGGTTTCGGTCTGATCGTATTCTTTTCCGAGGATGGTGACCGTTACGGGAAGAATCTCCTCCGGTTCGGGCTCGGGTTCGGTAACAATCTCGGGTTCGGGCTCCTGCTGCGTGACGGGAGCGGTATTTTCGGTATCGGTGACGGGAGTTTGGACCTCCGAAGTCTGTGAACAGCCACAGACGGAGAGCATGATGACCGCATTTATAAGTAAAAGGGATGATTTTCTGAATCTGTACATTTTAAGGTCCACCTCATAAGCGTAAATATATAGAATATTGTACCAAAAACTTCATTGTGCTAAAATATTTAAAAGTTTTTTTTATTTTCTAAATTAATGAAAGAAGGCGAACAGATATGGAAAAGAAAGACATTGACTGGGGTAACTTAGGCTTCGGATACATCAAGACCGATTATCGTTATGTATCCAATTTCAAGGACGGAAAGTGGGACGACGGTGAGATCACTACCGACGATAAGGTCGTGCTCAATGAGTGTGCCGGCGTTCTTCAGTATGCCCAGACCGTATTTGAAGGCCTTAAGGCATATACTACCGAAGACGGAAGGATCGTTACATTCCGCCCCGATCTTAACGCTGAGCGTCTCAACCAGTCAGCTGCAAGACTCGAGATGCCCGTTCTTCCCGAAGGAAGATTCATTGATGCCGTTGAGAAGACCATCAAGGCAAATGCGGCATTCGTACCTCCTTACGGAAGCGGTGCAACCCTCTATGTAAGACCTTATATGTTCGGCTCAAACCCCGTTATCGGAGTAAAGCCCGCTGACGAATATCAGTTCAGAATCCTTGTTACACCCGTAGGACCTTATTTCAAGGGTGGCGCTAAGCCCATCGTTATCAAGGTGTCCGATTTCGACCGTGCCGCACCGCACGGAACCGGAAACATCAAGGCCGGACTTAACTATGCAATGAGCCTTCATGCGATCGTTACCGCACATGAAGAAGGATTTGCAGAGAACATGTATCTCGACGCCGCAACCAGGACCAAGGTTGAGGAGACCGGCGGAGCTAACTTCCTCTTTGTTACCAAGGACGGCAAGGTTGTCACTCCCAAGTCAAACAGCATTCTTCCTTCCATCACCAGAAGAAGCCTCATTCAGGTTGCCAGGGATTATCTCGGACTCGAAGCAGAGGAAAGAGAGATCACTCTTGAGGAAGTTGCGGATATGGCAGAGTGCGGACTTTGCGGAACGGCAGCTGTTATCTCCCCTGTCGGCAAGATCAACGATCACGGCAGAGAGATCTGCTTCCCCAGCGGAATGGAAGAGATGGGACCTGTTACCAAGAAGCTGTATGACACTCTCACCGGAATCCAGATGGGCCGCATAGAAGCTCCCGAAGGATGG
>JAFZWW010000064.1 GCA_017617005.1 Lachnospiraceae bacterium | reverse complement strand
CACCGAAGGACCTCATATACTGGATGAATCCGTCGGACTCGAATCCGGGCTTCATGTCGAAGAATACGAATCTTCTTCTCAGAGCGTAGTCGATCATCGCGATACTTCTGTCGGCGGTGTTCATGAGACCGACGATGTAGATATTCCTGGGAACGTTGAACTTCTCTCCCGAGTACAGGAGCTGGAGTTCGTTTCCTCTCTTATCGGGCTCGATCAGCATGAAGAGCTCACCGAAGATACGGGATACGTTACCACGGTTGATCTCGTCGATGATGAAGAAGTACTTGTTATCGGGATCTTCCTGCGCCTTGCGGCAGAACTTATAGAATGCACCGCGCTTGATGTCGAAGCCCATTCCTTTCTCGGAAGGTCTGAAGCCCTCGATGAAGTCTTCATAGTTGTAGCTCTGGTGGAACTGGATCATCTCAACCCTGTCGGGATCCTTCTCGCCGAGCATTGAATATGCGAGTCTCTTTGCGGTGAAGGTTTTACCTACACCGGGAGCACCTTCGATTATGATGTTCATCTTGTTCCTGACGAGTCTGACAAGTCTGTCATAACCTTCGGGCTGCATGTAGACATCCTTCAGGAAATCTTCCTTGGTGTAAGGAGGATAGTTGAGCATTGCTCCGTCTTCGTTGCCTTCCTTTTCGAAGCCGAAGAGAGAGTTGAGCTTATCTACGTAATCGGTATAAGGAGTGATGTCTGCGAGAACCTTGACGGCCGACTGGAGGGGAACCTCCCAGCTTCCGTTCTGTCCCCAGTTAACAAGTCTGAAGTGCTTGTAATCGTCATCGGGTGAATCATCGAAAATATAATCCGAGGTAACAACGCCTCGTCCGAGGATCTCATTGTCTCCCTTTCTGACGAAGATGACGTCTCCGGGCTTGATTCCGTTGACGAACTGCCATGCGGAATATGATGAGAACTTGAAGGGCTTGGTCGGATCGATCTTGGCCATCATGGCCTGTCTTACTTCTTCCTGGGAATCATACGCTCTGAGGTCTCCGGTAGCGCCCCATCTGATAGCCATGATACCTTTCTTGTAGAACATATCCCATCTCTCGGAGAACTGTCCGGGAGCGAACATCCAGTAGCGGATGGTGTTGACGTCATCATCGGGAAGACCGGTACCCTTTGAATACTTGTCTCCTACCCTTGCGAGTCTGTTCTGTCCCTCCGAAGCCTTCCATGCCTGATATACGAGTTCGGGGATGTTCCTGAAGGGAACCCTTCCTTCGTTGATGAGAGTATAGACCTTATCGAGAATCTCAAAATAAGAGGTCGAGGGGATATCATCAACTATCTCGGGGAACTGTGCCGCTTCCTCTGCGGGAATGATGCCGGACTTGAGCAGATACCAGATGATCGAATAATCGATGGGCATAAAGACCTCGGGTGCCATCCAGTAGAGACCCTTGGTGATCTTGATGTTACCGTTGCCCTTTACCTTGAGACAGATATCGAAATACTCACCCAGTGCCTGTCTGTTCTGAGGTGTGGGTGACTGAGCATAATTCTCGGCTCTTTCGAAGAATGTCCAGAGGCGGTCGATATCGTTCATATCTCTCTGGTCATTGAATCTGTAGAATGTTGTATCGAGATCATTAAGAACGGGAATGGAATCGAAGTGGGAAGGAATCTCGGCTCCGACACCTATGTTGACGGCGAGGCCGCTCATTATCTTCATCCTGGTCTCAACAGGCATGCCGAGTCTGTTGAAAAGACCGAAAACGGTGAAAGGATCGAGATCGAAAAGCTCGTTGTACAGCTCAAGTATGGGCATAGCGATGTTAGCCCTTGCGTAGGTCTTCTTAAGTCTGTCGACAAGCTCTCTTCTGTCAGTCTTGTATCTCAGAAGAGCGACACCCATCTCCTTATAATATGTGATCCAATCAAGATTAAGCCCGTCCATAAATACCCCTCCTGAATTAATTGATTAGGTTTAAACAGTATAACATTTTTCAAGGCAATTTGCACCAAAAAAGCGAGTTTGTGGTATTATCAAAAAGCGTGATTTTTTAGAGACAATAACAGGACCTGAAATGAACAACAGAGAAGAAACCGCAGATTTCCTAAAAAAAGTATTCACACTGGCCCTTCCCATAGCCTTTCAGAGCTTCATCACCATAGGTGTCAACATGCTCGATACGATGATGGTGGGAAGCCTCGGAGACGATGCTCTTACGGCAACATCCCTTGCCAATTCCTTCATCAGCGTATTCCAGATACTGTGCATGGGACTGGGAATGGGCGCTTCCGTGCTCGTATCCAGGTACTGGGGAATGAAAAAATCCGGTGTGCAGGACGAACAGTCAAGGAACGCCGGCAAGGCACTCAAGCAGACCATAAGCCTCATGCTCAGGCTCAACATCACCCTGGCAAGCATTTTTGCCATCCTCACATGGCTGATCCCCGACCTGATAATGAGCACTTATTCGGACAAATCCCACATAATCTCGCTCGGTGTCCGCTATTTCAACTACTCGATATTAACCTACTTCTTCGTAGGTCTTTCACTTGTCATAACGATAGTCTTAAGAAGCATCGGACAAGTGCTCTACCCTCTCTTGGTCTCGATAGGCGCTTTTGCCGTCAACCTGTGCATGAACTACTGCCTGATCTTCGGTGAGTTCGGTTTCCCCAAAATGGGAGTCGCAGGCGCCGCTCTCGGAACCCTCTGTGCGAGGATTTTTGAGTTCATCTTCATATTCGGATATCTGGTCATTCACGACAAAAAAATAGGCTTCAGGATAAAGGACCTTTTCATGAAGACAGGCTCCCTCATCCGCGAGTACATAAGGATCTGCATTCCCGTGCTCATCAGTGACGGAATCCTGGCATTCGGAACCAACGCCGTTGCAATGGTAATAGGCCATCTCGAGGGAACCATAGCTCCCGCAAATGCGATCACGAGCGTAACACAGCAGCTGAGCACCGTAGTTATCCAAGGTGTAAGCCAGGCAGGTGCAATCGTGACCGGAATAACACTCGGCGAGGGCAGCCGCGAAAAGACGATGAAGCAGGGCTACCGATTCTTTAAGCTCGGTATCGTTCTCGGCCTCATTTCCGCCGCATTCATAGTCATATTCAGCGATGCGATAATCGGTTTCTATAAAGAAGTCACGCCCGAGACCGCACGCACCGCAAAGGAACTGATGAATGCCATCAGCCTTATAATCGTTTTCCAGGGAACAAACAGCATCATGACAAAGGGAGTCCTGCGCGGAGGCGGGGATACGAAGATGCTGATGCTCACGGACAATATTTTCTTATGGGCACTTGCGATACCGCTGGGAATCTTCGCGGGATTTTATCTTAAGCTCCCCGCATTCTGGATATACATATGTCTGAAATCGGATCAGATCGTAAAGACCGTGTGGGCGTTCCTAAGACTGCGCAGTGGCAAATGGATAAAGAAGATATCAACAGGAAAGGCATCGGAATAAACCCGATGCCTTCTTTTTTCAGTGAAGCATTATAAATTTCTTCCAGTTCTCAAGCCCTTCCGGGAACCAGTGGGTATAATTGTAATCGTCCGGATAAAGAAGGAACATCATACCCATGAAAACCGCGGCCAGACAGAGGAGGCAGATGAATGCCGATAATTTGCTCCTGTCCGCTTCTTCCGCAGTCTCGATCACATATCCCAGGACAAGGAATGCGAGGATGACCATCGCATAATAGATATCCATCCTGTATCTTTCGGAGCTTCCGTCACCGGGTGCCCATGCGATCTGAACGAATGTCACGACGAAAGGAACAGCAAAAAGCACGCACATAAAGCCCTTAAGTCCCGCTTCCCCGGCACGCTTTCGAACATTCTTCAGAAACACTCCGAGCACACTCAGAAGGATCGGAAAATTCACGAAAGCACTGTTATAGCATACATAGGGAAATTCGCCCCTTATCGGCGAAAACTTTATGAAGTTGTTTAAGAAGCCGTTCACGGTCCTTACGGTGCTGAAGGATTCAAGGAAGCTTCCGTAATTGCTCTGGTCCGCACCGGTGAGCTGGAAGGCCTGTCCGAATTCGAAAGGATTTTCAAATCTCGCATAGTTATACAGCATCAGAAGGATCCCGATGACGACATAAGGTACCGCGATGATGCAGATATCTGCAATGGTCTTTGCCGTCTTCTTTTTATCATCCGTTCCCATTCTCTTTCTGATAAAAGCGATGCATAAGGGGATGAGAACAAGGTTTCCGAGCGCTGCGGTGGGCCTGCAGCCGAATGAGAGTGCTCCGAAAAGGGAACCAAGGCAGGCATAGATCACCTGCTTCTTTCTGTCGGAAGCATCGGTCAGTAAAACTCCGCTCACGAAGAAGAACATGCTCCATACCATCATGCAGACAGCGGATGATGTCGCCGTGCAATAAAGTGCCGGTGTCCCGATGCAAAAATACGTACTAATGAATGAAAATGCTGCGGCAAGCGAAATAAAGAGGATCACGTTCATCGAAGGGAAATACTTTTTGACGAGCTTCCTGAAAAGAAGGAATAACCCCAGGATCGCAAATGCCGTGAAAACCTGCGTTGCGTGATAAGTGGTCAGGTCATTTCCCGTAATGACATAATAAGGCAGGAATAAAAGAACCGCGGGCACGACGCCGAAATACATATAATACCTGCCCTTGTAATATGCATGGTCCCTGTAAAAAGAAACACCGGCCTGCCATCTTTCGTTCGGATCATATACATTTGCGAGCTCTTCAAGTCTCGGATCGACATCATCATAGTCGATGTACAGATGACCCTGTGAAAGCGATCTGGCCAAAAGCTCATACTGGTTCCTGTGCTCGGGATATTCCCCGTTATATGCGGGTGCGGCACCCATGGGAGCAATGGTTGCAACGATCAGTGCGGCCATAACGATGAATAACGCAATGTCCGTACGTCTGTTTTTCTTTTTGTGATCAGTATATGCGGGTTTTTTGTGAAGAGGCGATGCCGGGCGGATCAGATACAGATATAGAATGACCGCATCCCACATAAGGCAGCCTGCGGCCTGCAACGGCTTTCCTCCAACACGGAACTTTGTGCCAAGAAGCAGTAACACACCCATAAGTATTCCGCAGGCAAATGACAAAAGCCTGTCTTTTCTTTTATTTATCGCTTCAAACAAAGACTTCATCTCAGATACGGATCCTTTATATATTTATTATTCCAATAGAAAAGTATATCATAGAAACAGCAATATCTTACGTTCCTTTTTCAGATACGTAATTACCATGATCACGGGAGAAATGTCATGCCGAAAAAACTGATCATAATCGGAGGCGGAAGCGCGGGATGCTTTGCGGCCATTACCGCGGCGGAAAGCGGTGCCGGGGTCACTCTCATAGAAAAGAACCCTGTCGCCTTAAAAAAGATCCTCGCAACGGGCAACGGCAGATGCAATTACTGCCACGACAAAGTGACATTCACGGATCTGTACAGACCGGAAGGCGATGGATTTCTAAATACGGTGATGAAGAATTTTTCTCCGGAAAATGTGCTTGATAAATTCCGCTCACTCGGCATCACCCCTGTCAACAAAGACGGCTACATATATCCGTATTCCGAACAGGCGAGAGCGGTGAGCGATGTTTTAAAGCGTACTCTTGCGCAGTGCGGTGTCAGTGTCATAACTGATACGGAGGTCACGGACATCATAAAAAAAGAAAGCGGATTTACGGTTGTCTGCGCGGACAAAGAGTTTGATGCGGATGCCGTGATACTTACAACGGGCGGAAAAGCCGCACCGAATACCGGCTCGGACGGCAGGGGCTTTGATATCTGCAAGACGCTTGGCCATAAGGTGATCACCCCCGTCCCGGCTCTCACATATCTCGTCATAAAGGATCATCCGTACAAAAAGGCTGCAGGCACAAGACTATCGGCCAAGGTTTCGATAGAGGTTTCGGGAAGGATCCTTTCCTCCGATACGGGTCAGATACAGATAACCAAAAACGGAATATCGGGAATCCCTTCATTCAACATATGCAGATTCGCATCGAGAGGACTTCTTGAAAAAGAACCGGTCAGGCTGCATATCAGGCTTGTTCCGGATATGGATGAAGATGTGCTGAAGGAAGAAATATCGGAAAGACTCTGCAGGGAAAATACGACACCCTATGAAGCACTGACGGGACTCTTCCCCGATACGTTCGCAGACTCGCTTCTCAGAAATGCCGGAACAGATCCCGACAGGATCCCGGACAACGGAAGAAAGGCGGCGGAGAAGCTGTTTGCATATCTTAAGGACATCACTCTATGCGTCAGCGGCACGGGTGATTTTGCGGACGCACAGGTCACATGCGGAGGAGTGAGCCTCGATGAGGTCGATCCTTCGTCGATGGAGTCAAAGCTTGTTCCGGGACTTTACCTTGCGGGAGAGATACTCGACATGGACGGAAAATGCGGAGGATATAATCTCTACTTCGCATGGGCATCCGGATATATTGCGGGAAAAAACGGCGGAGCATAAGCTCCGCCGCTTTATCTATTTAAGCTGTTCGCAGACTGAGTGGTATTCTTCAAAGAATGCTTCGCAGTCTTTTTTGATGAAATCGATGTCCTTATCCCTTGCCGCAAATTCGTGCTTCTTGGCTCTTTCGCTCAGTCCCGAATGTCCTATGGTCGCCATCAGTCCCTTAACCGAATGTGCGTCGCGGTGATACGAATCATAATCCTCTTCCTCCAGTGCTTTTCTGAGCGATATGATCATTTCGTCACACCCCTCAGCGATGCTTGATACCACCTGTTCAAGGATCATCTCGTCATTTCCCGCATAACTCATGGCAACGTCCACATCGATCCCTTCCACTTTGGAAAGTTTTTTCTCTATTTCGTATAATTCATCCTCATCGCCCGTTTCATCCGCGCCTTCCGACAGCTCATCATCGACGGGAATTATCTTATCCTCGGGAAGGTATTTCTTTACGGTCTGTTCGAGGATGCGCGAGTCTATGGGCTTGGAGAGATAATCCGCAAATCCCGCATCGAGATACATCTTTCTGCTTCCGTCCAACGCATTTGCCGTCAGCACCACGACGACCGTATCTTTATTGAGCGATTCCTCTTCCGTCCTGATCATTTCCAGAACTTTTATTCCGTCGGGATCCGGCATCATATGGTCGAGAAGAATAAGATCGTATTTCTTTTTCCTGCACATCTCAACAGCCTTAAGACCGCCGTCACAGGTATCCGGAACTATGCCGGTACGCTTGAGCAGAAGAGTTACGATCCTGAGATTTGAACTGTTGTCGTCGACCGCAAGGATATTTGCCTCGGGTGCAAAGAAGTCACACCTGTCAGGCTTCGGAATATCGTTCTCCGCATCGGTAAGGAAATCCGGTTTAAGAGGAGTCTTATCCGTAATGCCCACCGGGATCACCACGGAAAATACCGAGCCTTCACCGTAAGTGCTAGTGACATATATCTTGCCCTTCATCGAATCAACGATGCTCTTGACAATTGAAAGACCGAGTCCCGTTCCTTCGATGCTTCTGTTCTTGTTCATATCGGCACGTGCGAATGCGTCGAAGAGCGTCTTGCGATCCTCTTCACGGATCCCGCGTCCGGTGTCTTTTACATTGAACCTGAGATCAAAGCCGCCGGACTCATTGTATTTTCCGCCTATCTCAACCACAACATAACCTGAATCGGTATATTTGATCGCATTGCCGACAAGGTTGATGAGTATCTGGCGTATACGGAACTCATCCGAGATCTGGCCGTTCGGAACATCACAGACAGTAACTGCGTTCAGGAAGAGCTTCTTTTCATCCGCACGCTCTTTCATCATCGGGTAGATATCGCGCATGAGTGTGGACAGCTTGTATTCCGCATTCGCGATCTCCATCTTGCCCGCTTCGATCTTGGAAAAATCAAGCACATCATTGACGAGCATAAGAAGCATCTTGCCCGAAGTCTTCACGGTCCTTGCATAATCCGCGATCACGGGGTCATTGTTTTCCCTGAGGATCATCTCATTCATTCCGAGGATTGCATTTATGGGAGTCCTTATCTCATGCGACATGCTTGCAAGGAAATGAGTCTTGGCCCTGGACAGTTCAACCGCCCTTTGTCTTTCTTCACGGTTTATCCTGAGGTCATGCATCTGCTGTGCAACGGTAAGTGTCAGAAGGATTGCCAGTCCGATCAGCATCGGATCGGCATCTTCCAGCATTACGACGGAGTGGATAAGGATCAGCTCAACAATGCAGCATATGAGAAATCCGATAAATCCTATGGCGGTGAACAGGTACTCGACGGCATAGCCTTTCACAATGTCCACAAACAGAACACCCAGCACGACGACCGCCAGCACACCCAGAATGATGTTTATGTAGATGAGAGCATCGGGAAAAGAAAGAATATTCGTAAAATGCAGAACCGGCCACACGACAGCATCAACTATCGAAAGAATGATACCGGCCGCCATTATCTTCCTGTACCTTCCGTGTTGAAGTCCGTTCAGATACAGTGCAAGTCCGAACGGCATAAGGAGACTCATAAAATAATTGAAAACACCGTCTATATGGTAGTGCCTGTAAATAAACGGCCAGAGAAGCGAATCGCTCACCGTCCATGCGGATATGACGAATACACCGACAGCGCCGTACAGCATATCGATCTTCTGCCTGTACATCACCCTCATAACAATACCTGCCACGACCGTGACAAAAGAAAACAGAAGAAGGATCTCCGAAAGGATCAGTGAACGGCTGAAATTGGTGATGAGAAAAGAGACCAGGCCAAGTCCGGAAGCTACATGGACATCCCTGTAGACCACACCCTGCCTGGAAGTTCCGTGCATGACAATACGGATATCCTTGCCGGAATCCGCACTTTCAAGCGGGACCAGGAAATAGAATCTCTTTACGATACCTCCGGGAATATTATTATCCCTTTTCTCGTTGAAATCCTTCCTGATCACACCGCCTATATATACTTCAACATTCCTGCTGAGGGAACAGAACAACCACGAATTGTCCGAAATATCTTCGGGAAGAACGGATTCCATCACATAGGTTTCATTATCGACGAAATCGATCTGATAGATACTGCCTTCTTCATGAACAGTTCCATTCGGATCGGTCACGGTCCAGCTCCGGATCGTCTCATAGCCGTCGAGTTCAAGAGGAACGCTCTTATCGAAGTGCATATAAACGTACAGACCGATGATGGCCGCCAACAGATATACGAAAAAGAAAATCTTGCCGACACCGATGATGTGATCGGACAAAGTTACTTTATTCTCTGAAGGAACCTTGGTTTTGCTGGTATTCATGCTGTCTCTCTCTCGGGGAAAAATTTTGTACGGATCAGTACACAACTCTGTTACGGCCTCTTTCCTTGCCCATATAGAGTTTGCTGTCCGCTTCTTTAACGGTGTTCTGGACATCACCGCTGAAATCATATTCCGCAAGTCCGAATGTCATGGTCACGCCGATCTCATTATCCTTGACCTTAATGGGATGCTCCATGATGTGGACTCTGAGGTTTTCAATGATACCGAGGGTCTCGTCTCCGTTCTTGCCACCGAAGATAAGAAGGAATTCTTCTCCTCCCCATCTGATGATGAACGCATCCTTACCGCATTTTTCCTGCATGGTTGCGGCTATAGATTTGAGCACCTCGTCACCCGCATCGTGACCGTAGGTATCATTCACCTTCTTGAAAAAGTCTATATCACCCATAACGATCGAGACCGAGCCCAGGAAAGATGACCCCTTGATCTCATCGATAAATTCCATTCCTCTTCTACGGTTATACAGACCGGTGAGCTGGTCGGTGTTGGCTTCCCTGACGAGCCTGTCATTATACTTCATAAGCTTGCTCTCCGCTTCGTTCTCACGGTGACTGAATATAAAGCTTATGATGATGACGGAAAGGAATACGCCGGAATTGTTGGTTATCTGGATAAGTTTGATCCCGAGCTCATCTATCGGAAGATTCGGAGCCATATCCGTATAGAACATGAACACCAGAAGTCTTGCAAAAAAGACGACACTTGCAAGCCCGAACTTAAAACCGGTGCTTCCGAAATTGGCGAAAAAGCATAGCATGAGGATAACCACATAATAATCCTGTATCCCACCTCTCCATCCAAGTACCGGGATAAGCCAGGGAACAAGAAGGAATGTGAAAACAATATAGGCGATCATCGCAGGTTCCGTCTTCATCCAATAGGTGAGCAGAAACAGGATCACGATCGCGGCAAGTGTTCCGAGTGTCAGAAATTTATATTCGGATAAAATATGGAGACCTGCAAAAAAGACATCCAGAACCACAACAACAGCCTGGATGATATAGAGTAAGCGAAGTGTCACCACTCCCTGACGGGTTTCATTTTCAAATGCCACATCCTTGTTGATAAGCCGGAAAAGACCCATTTACATGTCCCCAAACACTTAAAAAACCTTTTTCCGTCAAGCATTAAAATACCTAAATATAATATCATTTTCCCGCAAGATATGAAATACCCGTCAGGGCATTATCGTATCTTTCCGTATTCTGCAGAATCCCGAATGCAGCTTCGTTTTCGTGGCCCTGGAAAGCTTCGGTGTCAGCAAGATGGTCGTATATGCCCGAGTCTCCAACTTTCGTTCCTTCCGCCGCGAAAAATCCGACGGGAACGGGATCTTTCATTGTGGAAGGATCGTGATGGTCGATATCGTACAGAAGCTGCTTTTCATAAACATTTGCCTCTGCCGACTGATAATCCGCAAACGTGGCGGCGTCCGTGTAATAGATCAGCCCCTCCATTGCGGAAAGTTCTTCCTCACTGTAGATAGTCCTCAGATCGATGAAGCAGTCATTCTGCGCATACTGCTCGAACACCGTCATATCCGCTATCATGATATCCATCGATCTTGATGTGAGCAGTGCCGTAAGCTTCTGTGCCGCAACATAATCTGCCCGGGCACTTGTCCCGTCGGCTCCGAAGCTGAACGAAGAATCTATGAACACCTCGTAGTCATCCCTGTCAAATCCGATCGTATCCGCAAGTTCCTCCGGCCAGTTCTGCGTCGCTTCGCCCGAGGGATCGTATGAATCTATTATTGCTATATACAGTGCATAATCCTTGGATGTTACAAATGAACGGATGAGTGCAACGACAAATATCACGCCGATCACTGCCGCTATGGTATGTACCTTATAGTATTCCCAGAAATAGGAAAGTTTTTCCTTAAAGGGACGGTCCTTCATCTTGTCCCATTCAGCTTTTGTATCCTCACGAAGTGTAGCCATATATTTCGTTCCGCCTTTATGATATGTATTCTTTTCACTCAGATTATTATATGCAAAAAACGTATCCGGAAAATTATTTTTCTCTGAAAAAGCCCGAAAATACGTGAAAAAAACGTGAATTTTTATGTTTTCGTAAATTTTTTAATGTTTTTCGATAAATAATTGTTGACAAACATATTTGGGCTTGGTATATTGTGTTTAACGATAAACATTAAATATTTAATGACATCCACTCGGGTCCAAACCGAAAACCTAAAAACACCATCCCAGAATAACGGAGGAAAATAAAAATGAATGAACAGATGATAAGACTTGAAGCAATCAAAAAGCGTTGCCACTCGGCAGCCAAGGTACTCGGGATCATACGCGGATTTATTATCGCATGTGCGGTGATCGCCATGATAAGCGGATCGATCCTTTTCGCATATGCCGAGAAGATCAATCCCGAACTCAACAGGGGAATCGAAGAAGGCTATCTCGATCTGAACAACAACATCAACTACAGCGGAGCATTCAGCTTCATGGTTGACCTCAACAGTTACTTCGGTCCCGATAACCAGGCCGCACCTCTTGCGATCACCTGCTTTATCGCCTGCTTTACCTGCATTGTCATCGCAGTGGTCATTACCTTCATCAGAAATATCTTTACCAGCCTCGAAACTGAGAATACTCCTTTCAGTGAGAAGTGCATGAAGCAGATCAAGGTCAGCTTTATCGTGATCTTCATAACTTCACTTCTCTCATTGTCGCTCGGCGTAACCATAATCGTGGGTCTCATCCTCTACTGCATCTATTCGATATTCGAATACGGCGCAGCACTTCAGACCGAGATTGATGAAACACTTTAAGGAGGGATGAGATATGGGAAAGATAATACTCAGACTCGACAGAGTCATGGCAGACAGAAAAATGAGCCTTAACGAGCTTTCGGAAAAAGTAGGCGTATCGAATGTCAACCTGTCCAAGATCAAAACGGGTAAGATCTCCGCTATCAGGTTCTCAACCCTCGAAGCGATCTGCGATACGCTCAAATGCCAGCCGGGAGACATCCTTGAATTCGATCCGGATGCCGTCTCGGACCATACCGAGGAATAAACCTCTTCACATAGAAAAAGTGGGACGATCGTCCCACTTTTATTTTGCAATGATCACCGTCCGGAAACGTCCCTGTGGTCAGGTGAAGCGGCCGTGTCCGGTTTATCAGATAAGTGCGGTGCTGAAATATCTCTCCGCACGGTCGGGAAGAACGGTTGCGATAACCTTGTCCTTGCCGTACTTTTCGGCCATCTTCATCGCAGCCCATACATTTGCGCCGGCTGAGGTTCCGACGAGAAGTCCCTGAACGCGGGCGAGCTCACGTGCGGTATTGATGGCATCTTCATCGGTTACCGTTTTGATGTCCGTGATTATGGATGTATCGAGAATATCGGGAATGAATCCGTCCCCTATTCCCTGTATCTGGTGGAGTCCGGGCTCATCTCCGAGAAGAGCCGATACATTCTTGGGCTCGACCGCAACGATCCTGCAGTCGGGATTCTTTTCAAGGAGATACTTTGCAACTCCCTGAAGGGTTCCGCCGCTTCCGATACCGGAAACGTAGATATCTATCTTCTTTCCGAGCTGTTCGCAAAGCTCAACCGCGGTCGTCCTGTAATGGAT